>CALUQF010000001.1 GCA_944322835.1 Candidatus Gastranaerophilales bacterium
GGAATCCCTCTTGTATACAGTTCAACAAAATCATTTGCCGGGAAGAATTGTACAAGATTATTAAGCTTTGAAAATAAATCTTTACATCGCGAAATATTTTAATTATTTTTAAAAATTTTATGGTACATTATAATAAGAAAATCCGTTATGGGGAATTAAGTTAGACTATCATAGGTTAGTATAGGAGATGTTTGATGCCTAATTATTTAACGAAGGAAGAGATAAGACAGTGGCGAAGTTCTTTAGAAAAAATTACGCTTGAAGAATTTGCGGCAAGACTAGGGAAGGAAGTTGAAGAAAGTAAACCGACTAATGATGTTGTTGACATTGTTATGTCAAAAGGAACTTCTTCAAATACAAGTTCACATATGAAAGATGGTTTTTCCAAAATAGCTGAGCGTGCATTCAAAAGAGAACGTCAAATTTCTCATACCCCATTTTCTATACGCAAAAATGATTTAATAGTAAAAATTAGTACGAATGAGAATACTAAGCAAAATAAGATAGAAACAACTCTTAAGAAAAATACTAAGGCAGTTGAAGATAAAAGTGAAACAGTTTTGCAGAAAGTAGAAAGGCTGTCTAACCAAAAAGATACGCAAATTATATTGAAAAAATCTTTGACAGACAGAGAACAAATGGTCTTTGAATATCTTTTAAATAATAAAGGGAAGACGGTTTTTGCAAAGGATTTGGCAAAATTGCTTGATTTACCACGAGATTATGTTTATAAATATATTAAAAATTTAAGAGCGAAAATTGATGGGGATAAATTAAAAAATGTTCCATCAGGTGGGTTTGTTCTTACTGATTAGAAGATGAAAGTTGTTAATTTACTTGAATTTATTAATAATGCAAGAGACTTGTTTACCTTAGATTATGCAAGGTGTGACGGAGAGTTGGTCAATTTTTTGGATTTAATGACAGAAGATGAGCAATTCACACAAAAAATAGATCTGGGTATAATTTTTGTAAATCAAAAAAGTATCGATCAATATACAATTGTTGATGGTTTAAATAGAATTGTATCACTTTCCTTGCTGTTACATGCTATCTGTGAATGTTACAAAAAAACCACTGTACAAAATACAAAGGCTATAAAAACAATAAGAAATAAGTATTTAGTTCGCAATACCGCTTCAAAATTACATTTAAATGAGGCAGATAATGAGCTTTATAATAAAATTATAAACGGAGAACGGCTATCTGGGCATGAAAAAGCACGCCCGATGTTTGTACTTTTACATAATTTTTGGTTACAAATAAAAGAGGAAAAATTGCAAGCCGCTAAAATTTTTACGATGCTAAAAAAAATTTCGGTAACTCTTGTTGAAACAGACGATGTTTCAAAACGTAATTTATATTATAAGCTAAATAATTCAAGAAGCTTGAATCAGATAAGCTTGATAGAAGATTTTTTAAAAGAAAATGGTATTGAAAATGAATGGTTTGAAATAAGAAAGCGGTATTATCCTTCTGAGAATGATATAATATCTTTTTTAAAAGATTTTTTTGTGACGAAATTTCATTATAAACAATTTAAACCGGAAAGGCTTTATGAGAGTTTTGTAAATTATTTCGAGACAATGATGCAATATATGTCAGAAGATGTGTTAATGAAACGCTTAAAGCGTTCTGCAGGATTGTATTATAATATTATCAATGTGAATTTTAATAATGATGAACTAAAGCGTATATTCATCCAGATAAAAAAACATTCTGGTGAAGATACATATGCTTATATTTTGGACGTTTATGAAGATTATTGTGATAATAATATATCAGAGTCGACATTTTTAGAAATACTCCGCACAATAGATGAATACCTTCAAAACAGGCAGAATACCGGTAAGAATATTGAATTTAATGAACTTATTCAATATCTTAATGCTTTTCTTGCCTGTAAATAATTTAAAATCGGAAAATATATTAATAACAAATTTTTAAATCGTTTTATACTATTAATATAGATTGGAATTAGGAAAATAATAATTATTTGGAGGTAATTATGGAGAAGAGCCATAATAATTTGCTGGCTGTTTATGAAAAAATATTTAATGAAGTATATTATGCAGATACAATAGTTGAGATGCTTCGTCAAGCTTGTCAGGATAAAGAGTTTAGTGGTCAATATTATGGGATTTCAAAAGAAATCGCATTAAAATTAAGCGAAGAACGTAATCACTATATTAATATGCTTGATTTATTATCTGAGCGAATAACTAATATAAAAACTCTAAATTTATTATTGGAGCAGGCTATTATGCTACAACAGTACACCCACAATAGCTGCAGATAGGTAGCAGCTTAATGTTCCGCAAATCAGCGCTCTCAGCCCCAGTCTGGCAAGGTTTTTCTTTTGGTTTGGAGCCAACTCTCCAATACCGCCAATTTGTATCGCAATAGAGCCGAAATTACCGAAGCTGCACAGAGCAAAGCTTGCAATCATGAAACTCTTTGGTGTAAGTGTTTGAGCGATGTTTGTTAAATCAACATACGCTACCATTTCGTTAAGAACTAGTTTGGTTCCCATCAAGGCTCCGACAGCAGATGCATCTTTGAAAGGTACACCTATAATAATTGCAAAAATAGCAAATATTTTTCCAAGAATAAGTTTAAGTGATAAATGACTTAAAAACGTTAAGTGCGAACAGCCCGGGCAGAATTTATATAAGAGCATTCCTCCTAGACCAAGACCCCAATCAATAAAGGCTACGAGTGCTACGAGAGCTAAAATCATTGCTGTAACATTAATGGCGACTTTCATACCTTCAGATGCGCCATTTGAAATAGCTTCAAAAATATTTGTGAAAGTTCTTCTTTTAGAAATTCTTATATGATCTCTGGTTTCCGGTTCCCCTGTTTCCGGGTAAATGATTTTTGATAGAATCATTGCACCCGGTGCTGCCATTATAGAAGATGCCAATATATAATGTGCAGGGATACCCATGCCTATATAAATCGGCATTATAGCACCGGAGATACATGCCATACTCCCGGACATTGAAGCTAAAAGTTCGGAGCGGGTTAATTTTTCCAAATAGGGCTTAATCATTATTTGTGCGAGTATTTGGCCGACAAAGGAGCTTGCTACGTTAGATAAAGCTTCTGCGCCTGATACATGCATAATTTTATTCATAGCTTTGCCTAAAGCTGCTACTACACGCTGCATAATACCGTAATAGTATAAAATATTAACAAGTACCATCATAAAAATATTAGTGCATATAAGTTGTACCGCAAAAATACTGCTTCCTGCACCAAACAATTCACTTAAACGAGCCTTCTGTAAAAGCGGACCAAATACAAATAATCCGCCTTCTGTTGCAAATTCCAAGATTTTTTGAATAAAAAGTCCTATCATTAAGAATATTTTTTGACCGAGAGGTACTTTAAATATAAATACAGCAAATAGAATTTGTAGTACAAAACCTGTAATAATTGTTTTGTAATTAATGGCTTTTCTGTTGTTTGACATTAGAAAAACAATTAAAAATATTACTACAATACCTATTATGCCAATAAATCTTTCCATCCCGACTCCTGCTCTTTTATGTGAATATTTTATATTATAGCAAAAAAGCTGTCTTTTAAATCAGGCAGCTTTAATATAATTTACAATTTAAAATATTTTGTAACTGTTGGTATACGACTTTCCAATCATTGTCCATAATAGATCCGGCACAAGAATGACCATTATAAACACCATCTTCGTCGCACCGTGCCCAGTTTTGCTCCCATTGCGGTTTATCTCCATACTTTCCGTATGCCTGTACTTGCAATTTACCACCATTAGGAATCATTGCACCTGTATCGTCTACATTAAAGCGAAAGATGTCTTTACCTAAACGATTTGGTTTAACATCTACACCATTTATATCGTAAAAGATTACGGCAAATGTTCCTTTATAAGCACCGTTTGCTCGAAATCCATTTTGTTCATTTCTATAATTATTTAAAGTTGCTCTATCATATAATGATAGATAAAAATCATCACCGCCTTTCATGCGGAATATAGGTCCGTCATCGGTCATGTTTATAGATTCTGTACCGTCGTAGCTTTTGGGTTCCAATTCGACATCTTCTTTTGTTTCCATAAGTGTAGACCCGGCTACATATTTAGATAATTCATCAAAGTAAGTTTCAGCGTCCAAATCCGTAACAGCACTAAGCCTGCTTGCTTCATTTGCAGCTAGTATTTGTTGGTGGGCATTTTCCATTGTGCTCATAAACTTTCGTAGAGTTGGACCGGTTTTGGCATTATTAAAATCGCTTATTAAGGCTGGAGTTGTCAAAGCTGCAACAACACCAATAATACCAAGGGTTATAAGTACTTCTGCCAACGTAAAACCTTGTCTTTTCATATGTTTTCTCTCCTATTGTTTTATCACATTGAATGTAACTTAATACCTATTGTGTTACATTAGACGAGTATTATTCCCTTGTTTCCCTGTGGTGACAATTACTTGAGATGAATTTGGTTTATAAAGGTTAATATTCCATCCAGAATTAGAGATTTCATACGAGTTTTGGAATCCTCATAGCAAGAGAAAGCCAACTAGGCCCGCCATTCCCTCTACCTGCGGGAGAGGAGCAGCCGTGTTTGAGACCGTGTCGAAAACTACGGATGCGGTGAGGGGGCTATTCATACTATCTAGGTAGTATATTATCGGCTAGGATAGAAGTCGTATAGTAACACATGTATCTGTATTTTAATGACTTTATATGAGGTGAGAGATTGTATAGCCCCCTCACCCGAATTTCTAAGTTTCGCAGTAGCTCAACTTGAAATTCTTCCCTCTCCTGTAAGGCGAGGGGGGCTTCCACGCCTGGTATAGAGCAGTAAAGTAAGGTGCGTCGTTTTGACGCACCAATAACCTATATATAATTTATTTGAACAGTAGTACCTACTGTGCGAGGGAGCATGCTACGCATGGCGTGCAACTTACCCGCTTCGTCAGATTGACCTCTGTGTAGAAAAAGCTCCTTCTTTGAATTCGGGGGATGGTTCCTTTCTTTTACTGCCATAGAGCATATTTACATCTTTCTTAAAAAAATAGAAATCAGGATTGCCAAAATGCAGTAAATTATGATAACATTAAGGTAATGTAACACAATAGGTATTATGTTACATTTAATGTAATTAAATTTTAAAATTATTCTGTTTTATAAGTGATTTATTATTACAATGAATTACAGGCTACTTTTTGTTAGCTAAGCCTGCCTGTTCAGTAAGTTATTTTTTATTCGAATAATCATCCTCTTTGATAAAGAATGGCTATAGTTATAATGATTTAGTAAAAACTGTTTTTACATAATAATTTTCATCATTTTGCAGCTGTTGTTTTAATTCCGGCAATATGTCCGACAAGATAAGTATCTGAGCAGTTTTCTCCCTGATAGTATATTCTTTTTGTGCCGCCGATTTAGAAAGAATTTCCTCTAACAAGTTTTGGGGAACATATGAATAAAAATTTTTCAGGGTTTCAAGACACCAGTAAAGCTTAAAAAGCTGTTTATTAATAACATATTTCTTATCCCTAAAGATGAAACTATCAAGTTCTTTTAAAGCTTCATTTGCAATTTTTATGATTTCATTTGTGTATTCATTTGCAAAACCTTTCATATTTCTCATTAAACTTGCGGAATCAACTACAAGCCTGCAAATATTTGCGTTTATGTCTATTGTTGCATTAGCAAAAATTTTGGGATAGTTAAAAAATTTATATACATTTTGTTTTTCACTCAGAATTTGATAAATTTTTAAGACAACGGCTTCTCTAATTTTACCATCGCATCCCGTAAGATTTGAAATAAGGGCCAGAGCGTCTTCTTTTGAATATACGTAGTCTAATTTTAAAGCCGCAATTTGCTTTTGCGGAATGTTACCATTTTTTAACATTTCAATTAACTCTGTATGCGAAAAATTCCTGTCGCACATATCACATGCCTGGTAAAAATTTGTGTCTAAATCTGCATAAAAACCTGTATTCAAATCTATATCCCTATTAGTGTATAATATTATAATAGCATAAGGTGTAATGAATTTGGAATAAAAAATAGTTTTAATGTATGATAAGCGAAGGAAAAAATGCTGTATAATATTCTTTAAGGAGACTATCATGAATATATTTGAAACAATAATAAATAAAATATTAATATTTGAAAAAGAGCCGCAAAAAATAGGGTTATCACAGCTTAAAAAGCCTGTTGAAGTGAAGAAACCAGAACCGTCAATAAAGAATAAGGACGTAAAATTATCTGACCTAATGCGCCGTGCAGGCTAGAACAATAAATCTTTAGCAGTATTATTTAAAGATATAAAATTAGTTTATTTTACATAGAATAATTATTCCTGAAAAGTCAATCCGGGTCTTTTAAAATTTTATCTATTTAGCGATAAAGCACAGCTTTACCTCAACTTAAAACGGGTAAGTAAATGTTATATCCAGTTGCTCAGTTGCTTTACCCCTTTTACCTTTATCCCTTACCCCTTTACGGCGCCGTCATTTTCACCGGAGATAAAAAATCTTTGCATTGCAAGAAAAAATACTATTATGGGAATTGTTGAAATAATCGACCCCGCGGCTATAAATCTCCAATTTGAAGAAAACATACCCTGAAGATTATTTATCCCGACAGGAAGGGTATACATACTGTCTTTAGTAAGCATAATACTTGGCCACAAAAATTCCCCCCAGGAACCTATAAAAGTAAACACCGCAAGAACAGCTAAAGTTGGTTTTACCATCGGAATAACAACGCGCCAAAACATTTGAAAAACATTACATCCATCAACAATTGCAGCTTCTTCGACTTCTTTAGGAACTTTTAAAAAAGCCTGACGCATTAAAAATATTCCAAAAGCGCTTACAGCAAACGGCATAACAAGGCCTATATACCCCATAATTCTATTTACACTATCAATAAGATGCAGTTTAAGAGTTATTATATATACAGGCAGCATTATTGCCTGAAACGGTATCATAATCGTACCAAGAATAGCAAAAAAGACGAATTTCTTACCTCTAAAATTCATTCTGGCAAGAGGATAAGCGGCAAGTGATGATAAAATAAGATTAAGAATAACGGTTAAAGCCGCAACAATAACACTATTCCAAAAATATGCCATAAAATCGACCTTACCCCAAACATCTATATAATTCTGCCAGGTAAAATCTATAGGAATAATCTTTGGCGGATACGCAAAAATATCTTCACCCAAACCTTTAAGAGAAGTAGATGTCAGCCATATAAACGGAAATATCGATAAAAGCGATACCAAAATAAGTATTGTATGTATAATAGTTTTACCGGTAATTTTTTTTAACATTCCGCTAATTCTCCCATTTTTTGGGGTCAAATTTAAAATCTACAACACGCATTTTAAGAGTTTTTAAATACGGCTCAAACTTTTTTAATAAAATAACCTTATACAAAGAAAGCTCCTGTGCAACAATATGATTTTGGCAGGCAATTACCATTATTCCTCCCGGAAGCATTGAAAAAGGTTTAGACTTATTCTTAAATTTTTCAGGAAGAATCTTGTCCCAGAAACTATAAAGATTTGTTCTTGTAACTGCTTTTTTGAACTGAGGAGAATCCATCATTTCTTTTATGATGGTGTCTACTCCTTCAAAATCTGTGTATAAAACTTTCTTCATTGTTTATGGTAATATAATTCTATGAACTTCAATTTAGATGATATCATAAAACAGAGCGGAAAGATACTGCTTTTATCCCATATGAATCCAGATGGTGATACATTGGGTTCTATGTGTGCGATGTACAGCATGATATATAACAGATTTAAGAAAAAAGCTGATATGAGTATTGTATCTAATCTGCCTTACAATTATAAATTCCTGCCTAATGTTGAGAGGGCAGAACGTTATTTTGATAAATCTCTTGTCTACGATTTAGTGATAACATTAGACGTAGCTGCAATTGACAGGGTTTTGGATTCTAAAATACTTTTTGATAAAGCAAAATGTACTATTAACATTGATCATCACAAAACTAATCCTGGTTTTGGCGATTTTCAATTGATAGATGCAAACGCAAGTTCCTGTGGTGAGGTTTTATTTAATTATTTTAAAGAAAATGATTGGAAGATTGATAATGATTCCGCGATTTGTCTTTATACTGCAATAATGACTGATACCGGCAATTTTAGATTTGAAAACACCTCCTCATCTGCTCTCAGAGCAGCTGCCGATTTAGTGGATGCAGGAGCTAATCCTAATTTTATTTATAAAAAATGTTATGAAACAAAAACAAAGAATCTTGTAATGTTTCAAAACTACTGCATAAATAAAGCCGTATTTTTAAACGATAACAAAATCGCTTATACAACTGTTTATAAAAAAGATTTGGAAAAATTTTCAGCAGGTGATGATTATACAGACGGTCTTGCAGAAACTCTTCGGGCGATTGATACAACGGAAATATCTTTTGTTGTAAAAGAGGTTGATACAAAGTTAACAAAAGTCTCTATGAGAAGCAAAAAGCTTGATGTTGCTGAAATTTGTTCAAAATTTTCCGGAGGAGGGCATACTTTTGCCGCCGGATGCACTATTAAAGCCGGAATTGAAGAAGCTGTCAAAAAAATATTGAAAGAAATTAAACTGTGAAACGAAAGTTCAGAACCATAAGAAATATAGTAAATTCTGTTATAGAGCATGATTTTTTCGGAATGGCATCCGAAATGGGGTTTATGCTCTGTATTGGAATTTGTCCGTTTATTCTGTTTTTAACGGCGCTTTTCGGATATATGGGTAAACAGTATTTTATGCAGCCAATTTTTGTTTTTATGCAGAGTATTGTGCCGCATGATGTATTGAATGTCGTTAACACAGTTTTAAACGAAGTTTTTTTCTTTAGAAAAGGCGGACTTGTTGCAGTTCTCGGGTTTTGTATAACATTGTTTCTATCCACTAATACAGTTGCAATTGTTGCTAAGGGGTTAAACAGAGCTTACAAAGTTAAAGAGACCAGAAGTTTTTTATATTCAAGACTTTTGGCTCTTATTATGGTGTTTGTAAGTACATTAGTATTATTTTTAAGCGTTACATTAATTGTTTTTGGTAAAGTAATTATAAAGTTTTTGGTTGCCTATATAGGTATGACGGAGCATTTGGCGAATATAATGTTATTTGTCCGCTGGCCAATTGCATTTTTAACCCTATTCATAATGGCTTACTTAAGTTATTATATACTGCCTGATTTAAGTGGAAATGAAAAACTCCGTCGGCATAGTGCGCTTCCGGGGTCGATTTTCTTCTGTATATCTTGGTTGCTTGGTTCCTGGTTGTTTTCTGTATATATAAATAACTTGCATACATATAACTTTGTGTATGGAACAATTGCCGGATTTGCGGTTATGATGATGTGGCTGTATTATACATCTATTCTTATTCTTATTGGCGGTGAGATTAATTCTCAGCTGTTTATTAAGCTTGAACGGTATGAGGCCATTAAAGAAAAGAGGTCAGGACGTGATAACGAGGTTTAGGGAATACTTAAAATTTCTTGACAAAGAGCTCTATAAAATGTTTGACGCGCAAAAACCTTTTATAAAGTGTAAGGAAGGATGTGCATACTGTTGTAAAGACGGAGAATATCCTGTTTCAGAGCTTGAATATGTAAATATGATGTTTTATTATAACGAGCTCGAGGATTCTCTAAAAGACAGAGTTAATGAAAATATTAAAAACCTATTAGAAAAATCTCGGGGAAAAATGTATGAATGCCCGTTTCTTATAGATAACAAATGTTCTATATACCCAGCAAGAGCAATAATATGCAGAACATTCGGTTTAATTTCGTATGATGATAAAGGGAAAAAACGTATCCCCTTTTGTGTTGACTTGGATTTAAACTATTCTGTCGTGTATGATAAAAACACACATATGATTACCCGTTCTGCTGAAGACGGAACGGAGCCGGTTTCTTATAATATTGATAGAAAATTCTTGAGAAGTAATAAAATAGAAAAAGAATTTAATATATTTTTTGGAGAAGATAAACCTCTTGTGGAGTGGCTGGAAGAAGAATTTACATAAAAGTTTTGATACAAATGTTAAGCAAATTGTAACAATTTTTTAATAAAAGTCAATTTTCAAGCTTCAGTGGTTTTATACGATTAGGAAGAAGTGTAGTTTATGAATATACAGCCGAAACAAAATAATATCGCCATGCAAGGAAAATGGTGGCAGAAACTTCAGGACAGAATTATACAAAAAGCTGTAGATGCTGTTCCGTTGCATACTGCCAAAGACTCTGCACGTAGAATAGAGAAAAGAAATAATTTTGATAACTGGGTATCTAAACCACATATAAACCGCGGTGTATTAGGTGTAACTGCATTAGTTACACAGCCTCCAATAGATTATTATAACCACAGAGTAGATGAAGAGACCAGAAAAGTCGCAAGAAACAGAACTATAGCCAAGATTTTAGCCGGTACTACCGTCGGTATGTTTGTCGTAAGGGGGCCTATTTATACTGCAATAGAAAATATGACAAATATTAAAGGAAAATCTAAGTTCAGTAAAGCTCTTCTTCCCAAAAGATTTTTAACAGAACTTGCTAATAATGAGAAATTTTTAAAGAATTATAGAAGCGCCTTGGCTATGGGTTTGGCTTTGGCGGCAATGTGCGTGACAAACTTTGTATTAGATGCTCCTTTTACAATTTTCTTAACAAATTTGTTTAACGATAAAACCAATCAAGTAAAGGAGGTAAAGAAAAATGGCTAAACCTAATTTCTTTAAAGCTCCGCTTGAATGGATTTATGAAAATTTTAAGAAAAATACAGCTAAGATGCTTGTTATGACGGGCACAATCGGCTGGGGACTCTCTTCTGCTGCTCAAATCGGTGCAGTAATGTTCAATCCTAAAATCCCAAGGGAGCAGAAAAATTTTCTGGTACCTCAAGAAGTTTTAGACGCTGTAGTAAATGTAGGCTCTTTCTTTTTAGTAACTCAAATGACAAAAAAAGTTATTTCCAAGCTGGCTTCAACCGGAAAAATAGCTCCGCAAAAAGTCAGAGATTTTCTTAATAAAAATAAAGATTTATATGGTGATAAAGTCGGAAAACTTTCTCTGGATTTAGATGAGGTTTTAATCAGTAATCCAAAATTCCCTACAGAATCTTATTATTCTTATAAAAATTATGTAACAACAGTCGGAACGGTTGGAGCAAGTATTCTGGCATCAAATATTATAACACCGGTGTTAAGAAATGCTGGAGCCTCTGATATTCAAAAATATTTTAATAAAAAACCATATTCTTCAGGCAGTATGAAAGTTTAACAAATTATGTTAGAATAAGTTTATGGAAAATTTTGATTACGGAATAATAGGAGGAGGTCCGGCAGGGTATACAGCCGGCATGCTTTTAGCGAAACAGGGGTATTCTGTTGTATTGTTTGAAAAAGATAAACTAGGCGGAACCTGTCTAAATAGAGGGTGTATTCCCACAAAGTCTTTTATACATTCATCCGAGGTTTTTGCAACACTTATGCATGCCGGAGAGTATGGTATCAGCTTTGACAATATTAATTTTGATTTCTCCAAAGTCGTAGAAAAAAAGGACAAAACAGTTGAAAAAGTAAGAAAAGCTCTTGAGCTTTCTGTTAAAAATTCCGGTGTTAATGTTATATATAAAGAAGCCCATATTGTTGATAAAAATACAATATCAACGAATGAAGGAAATTATAGAGTCAAAAATATTATTTCAGCGTGCGGTTCGAAACCCAGAGAACTAAAAGGGTTGGAATTTGACGGGGAATTTATTCTTAGCTCAGATGATATTTTGAATATAAAACAATTGCCGAAAAAGGTTTTGATAGTAGGCTCCGGTGCTATAGGTATAGAATGGGCTAGGATTTTAAGCAATTTTGGAGTAGATGTTTGTATTCTTGAGGCTTGTGAGCGGTTATTACCTATTGCGGATATTGAGGTTTCAAAGAGAATAGAGCGTATATTTAAACAAAAAGGAGTAAAATTTTATCTTAATAATACAATTAAGGAAATAAAAGACAAAGTTGTAGTATTAGCTAACGGAGATACAGTAGCTCCGGATTTTATTCTCTCGGCAGCAGGAAGAGAGGCTGTATGTGCAAATGATTCTAACTGTAAACTATTGGGCGATGCTTGCGGGAAAATACAACTTGCGCATTTTGCTATACATCAGGCGGCAGAACTTGTATTAGGAGTTCCGTATAATAAGCAGTATACACCTTCTGTTATATATGGCGAGCCAGAGATTGCCTGGATGGGACTTAGAGAACAAGATTGTGATGAAAGTTATACAATAAAAAAACTTCCTGTCTCCGCCTTGGGTAAAGCTTGGTGTGATAATTCAATCGAAGGATTTATAAAAGTTATCACAAAAGGTAATAAAATACATGGAGCGCATATAATATCAAAAGAAGCGTCTGCTTTAATACATACGTTTCTTGTTGCAATGGAAAATAATCTTAGCATAAATGATTTAAAAAAATGTTGTTTTGCACATCCGACCTATTCAGAAGCTATATATGAGCTTCTTTTAAATCTGTAATTAACAATTATTTACATTTTGTACAAGAGCGTAATATTTTTGTAATTATAGCCTATTCCCTTTTATACTTTGTTCCCCAAAGAATGAAGTATAAGATTTATAATTGATTTAATCCAATGTTTAAGTTATTGTTTATAAGTAAGCAGGGTAAATTAGGAGTGCTTGGAATGTATAATGTAGCAATAATCGGTGCAGGACCAGCCGGGATTTTTTCGGCTCTAGAGATTGTTAAACTTAGACCGGAATGGAAAGTTATTTTAATTGAAAAAGGACAAAGAATTGAAAATAGGAAATGCCCTTTAAGAGAAGGTTCTCCTAAATGTGTTAATTGCAAAAGATGCGGACTTTTATGCGGCTGGGGCGGAGCAGGTGCTTTTTCTGACGGGAAATTAACGCTGACACCGGATGTAGGTGGTCATTTAGTTGATTATATGCAAAGAGAAAAAGTAGAAAAACTTATTAAGTATGCCGATGATTTGTATATTGAACATGGTGCAACAGATGAAGTATTCGGAACCGATATGGAAACATTTCGTGAAATTGAGCGTCAGGCAGTACTTGCGGAATTGAAATTAGTTCATTCTCCGGTCAGACATCTTGGAACTGAACGCAGTTTGGATGTTTTAAAACACATGCAGGATTATTTAAGTGATAAAATTACTATTTTGAATAATGTTACAGCACAAAGTTTAATTGTGGAATGCGAACAGGTTAAAGGTATTGTACTTGATAACGGTGAAACAATAAAAGCTGAATATACGATTATTGCACCGGGAAGAGAGGGTGCCGATTGGCTTACACATGAATTTGCAAAAAATAAAATCGGAATGGTTAATAATGCCGTTGATGTCGGAGTAAGAGTTGAGCTTCCGGCTCCTGTTTTTGCTCCGCTAACAGATAAATTATATGAATCAAAACTTGTATATTATTCGCCAACTTTTGGAGATGAAGTGAGAACATTCTGTATGAACCCGAACGGAGAAGTTGTACAGGAAAATTATAATGGTATTGCGACCGTTAACGGTCACAGTTATGCTAATATAAAAACTAATAATACAAATTTTGCTCTTCTTGTAAGTAAGAAATTTACAGAACCTTTTAAAGAACCAATTGCATATGGTCAGCATATAGCAAGTTTAGCCAATATGCTTGCCGGGGGGATATTAGTACAAAGATTCGGAGACTTACTGGAAGGCAGGCGTTCTACTCCGGATAGAATCCAATCCAGTATTATTACTCCTACATTAGCTTGTGCAACGCCCGGTGATTTGAGCCTTGTCATACCATATAGGCAAATGAAAAGCATTATTGAAATGATTTTTGCTCTCGATAAACTGGCACCGGGAACAGCTTCAAGATACACGCTTCTTTATGGTATAGAAGTCAAATTCTACTCGGCTCGTGTCAAGCTTACCAATGAACTTGAAACAGAAGGAGTTAAGAATTTGTTTACAATCGGCGATGGTGCAGGAGTTACAAGAGGTCTTATACAGGCGTCTGCTTCCGGAGTATATGTTGCACAGACTATTTGTGCCAGATAAGCACAATAATATAGACAATTATTTGTGAAATATTATAATATTAGTATGAGATATTTATTAGCACTCATATTAATGCTTTTTGTCAGCTTTTCATATGCAGCAGAAGTTAATTTGCGGGATTATGATGAATTTGATATTCCAGCAGGAACGCATATTCCAGTGATTTCGTTGCAGGAGTTTTCCACGGCATATTGTGAAGAGGGAGATAAGGTTAATTTTATTACAACATCGGATATTTATCTGTATGACAAAAATGTTATTCCGGAAGGAACAAAGCTTTCCGGATATATCGATAAAAAGAATGAACCGATTATTGGAACAAATGCTGCAATGCGCGTTTTTGTAAACAAAATGTACCTGCCTGACGGATTTGAAATTCCGATAAAATCGTATATATATACAGCAAACAATAATATTATAGGCGGAGAGCTTACACCTCCGGCTAAGTACATTAGAATACCGCACTATCAGAGATGGACAATGTTTCGGGCAATGGGAGTACTGCAAGCAGTTCCGGGCGGTGAAAGAAAAATGGGAGAGCACGTAACCATTTCATCCGGTGCAGATTTGATTGTTGTCCTTGTTGCTCCTATACATATGACGCACACTTTAATAAATTGACAAAATCCGGATTGATAATAAAATGTTATATAGGGGGAGGAATAACTCAATGACAGATAAGAAGATAACCGCTTTGTTTGTGTTAGCAGCTATGTGTACTATGAATACGGCTTTTGCCGGTTCTAATTTTTCGTATGAAAAGCCGCAGGTACAGCCTGTATACAATAGTAATTATGTGCAGCAGCCAATGCAGTATAGCACAAATCAGCCGTTACGCGGTAATGTCGTAATGGTTCCGGCAGGTACATCTATGCCGGCAATGCTAACTTCTCCGATATCTTCTGCGAACTTAAAAACCGGAGATTCCGTGAGTATGCTATTGGGCTCCGACTTTTATTATAATAATAAACTGATAGCACCGGCAGGAAGTAATGTTACGGGAACCGTAATAGAAGCTTCTAAGGCTAAAAGAGGCAGTATGAATGGTAAATTGAATATAAGATTTACTCAAATCTATACTCCTTATGGAACTCAAATCCCGATTTCTGCTGTAATAAAAACAGATGATTCTTCTGGTGTCCTTGTTGGCGGAACAAAATGGGATGTAACAAAAGATTATGCTAAAGATTTGGCAGCAGGTAGTGCAGCCGGAGCTTTATCTGGCCTTGTGTTTGGTGCGCTTGCCGGCGGGAATGTCGGACGAGGCGCGGCTCTTGGTACAGCAGTAGGTGCTGGAGGTGGCTTAGTAAAATCCGTTTGGGATAAGGGGGATGATGTAGAAATCCCAGCTAATGCTACTATAGAACTTTTATTAACCCAGCCGATTACAGTATCTGCTGAGAGTTATAGTTATGAAAATTAGTAAACAGGATAATTTAATTTATATTAATATTTATTATTCTAAAAGAGTAATTTAAGAGAGAAAAAAAGTGACAATTATTAATCAAAATAGTTTTATACTAGACGAGGATGAGAACAAGACAGAGAAAGAATATAAACTTCCCTCTATAGCAACAAGCAAACCGGAAGTGATACCGATAGGCCGTTCGTTTGCTATTTCAACGGCTTTGCATCCGGGGGTTGTTTTGTTAATTTGGCTTATAACAGTTGCTCTTGCTCTTATGGGGATTAATTTAACTCTCTTTAAAAAGCCTGAAGCTCAATTAAAGAAAGATATAGAGTTTGTGCTTGTCGATAAAGAAGCTCAGCCAAGGGATCCGAATACAAAAAACCGCTCTGATATGAATTCAAGAAGTGGCGGGGTAAATGATCCAAAGCGCAAGGTATCAATGCCGTCTCCGGCTCCTAAAAAAGCTTCAACACCGTCTGCTGCGGCAAAAAATGCAAATAAAATAATAAAACAGCAGCAGCAACAGATAAAAAAACAGGTGCAGCAACAAAAACAGCAAGCACAGCCTAAGAAAACACAGCAGCCGGTGCAAAAGAAACCGCAGCCTGTGGCTAAACCATCTCCGGCAAAACCTGCACCTCCGACAGCAAGACCGAGTGCAAAACCAACTTCTGCGCCAGCTCCGGTTGCTAAGCCTTCAACACCGTTTAGGGCACCTGCTCCGAAAGCGGCACCTCCCGGGAAAACATTATCTACCGGGCCTATCGGCGGAACATCCGCTCCAACCGGTGCAAAATCAAGCAGCAGCTCTTCCTCAACAGGTTCCAGCGGCAGCTCTTATGCTCCAAGACCGTCTTTATCGCCATCTTCCGGAGGGTCAAGCAGTCCGCTCTCAAGAGGTTCATCCGGCAGCGGTAATATCGGAAACCCTGGCGGCGGAGGCGGAGCGCCCGGAATCGATGCTCTTAGAGAGCCTGATTTTGGTCCATATATGAGAGAACTACAACGAAGAATAAAACTTAATTGGGATCCTCCAAAAGGAAATGAAAGTAAACGTGTTATTTTATTATTCAAAATAGCAAAAGATGGCAGATTGCTTTCATGCCGTGTTCATAAGTCATCTGGCATGCCATCGGCGGATCAGGCAGCTTTAAAAGCAGTAGAATTGACTGCTCCGTTCAGACCTCTTCCGGCGGACTTTAGGGGGCAAAGTATTGATATACAGTTTACGTTTGATTACAACGTATTCAACGCGTCAAGGTATTAAAAGCAGGGAATGAAAGGAAAGATTATGAAAAAAATAATGGCAGTAGTATTAGCATCAATTACACTAATAGGCACAAATGCCTGTACGGCTTATGCTGCTGATAATCAAAATCCGCATTATACGACTGTAAAAACACTTCCGCTTGAAGAAGCCGGTATATTAAGAATCAAAAATATGTATTTA
Organism: Candidatus Gastranaerophilales bacterium; assembly: GCA_944322835.1. Lineage (GTDB taxonomy): Bacteria > Cyanobacteriota > Vampirovibrionia > Gastranaerophilales > Gastranaerophilaceae > CAG-196. The sequence goes on from CALUQF010000001.1 coordinate 16,971, forward strand.
AATTATATAAAATACTGTTTGCTGTTAAACTGGAAAAATCCGGCAAGCAATAATAATTGTGCTGCTTTCATTGTAAATATAGACAAGAACGGCAGACTTATGAGTTATGATATACTAAAACACTCTGGCTCTTCTGAATTTGAAAAAGCTGCATTACAAACAATGGAAAAAACAGCACCATTCAAACCTCTTCCTGCGGAAATAAAAATGAACGGCTTTAATGTAGAAATATTCTTCAATGGTCAGGATATTCAAGCAGACAGAATTACTGCACCAAAGCATTTAAAGAATAAATTCTCACAGAATAATAAAGTTTGCAGAACTGTAGAAATCAACGAAGCCAAACAGGCAGTTCTACAAAGTGAATATCCAAAATTTGTATCTGGCGCAGTGCACAGCGAAATTAGCCGACAAATTACACAAAATTGGAAACCATATTTGAAAGAAAATAATGCCGTCGCTGTATCTTTTAGAATTGCAGCGGACGGAGCGATGCAAAATGTTAAAATCACTGCAAACCAGACGCAAAACCCGGATGCAGCAGATGCTGCCGCTGAGGCGGTAAAGAATATCAAGCTTTCAACTGTTCCGGACTCATCTATTGGTGCTGAAATCATTTATTATTTTGCAATTGGTGATAATCAAGGATTTTAAAGATTGATATAAAAAGCTTACTAATAAAAGATAATACAAAACAAGGGGAAAATAAATTATGGAACTATTATTACATTCAATTCAATTAGATTGGCCGGTATTATTACCGATTCTGATTTGTTCAATCTTAACAGTTATGGTTGCAATTGATAGAGCGGCTTTTTATCATGCAAACAAAAGAAATGTTATTGAGTTTATTCCGAGACTTCAGAAGGAATTGGCAAAGAATAACCTTATGGGGGCTCAAAATCTTGCTGTTCAATGCGGCGGGATTATTGGTGAAGTTACAGAAGAAGGGGTTAGAATTCTATCTGAGCAGAAAAAAGGGTTTTCACGTTCTTTTGATATCGCATCAGCTCTTGCTACAAGAAAATTGGAACACAGATTGACTATTCTTGGTACAATCGGCGGTGTTGCTCCGTTCTTAGGTTTGTTTGGAACGGTTGTTAGAATTCTTTACACATTCCAGGATTTGGCCTCTCAAGGTAACCAATCAGCAGCTGTTGCAATGGGTATTGGTTCAGCTTTGATTGCTACCGCTTTCGGTTTAGGAGTTGCTATTGTTGCGGTTGTCTGCTACAACACATTCCAATCAACTGTAAGAAGATTTGAGGATGATTTCCAATTGATAAAGCTATTATTCTTAAGCTTTGTAGATTCAGAAGAAGAAGTTAACGTTCAGTCAAAATCAAGTGTTGCATTAGGTTAAGGTATAAACGAGTAAAATTGGGGCCGGGATAAACACCTCACCCCATCCCTCTCCTTAAGGAGAGGGGGAAGGTTCAAGTTATGGGTATTAAATCAGGTAAAAAAGCTTTATTTACGGAAATAAATATTACGCCGCTAACGGATATATTTCTTGTATTATTAATTATCATGATGGTTGTTGCACCGACTTTTCAGACTGTTGATAATACAATAACAATACCGGAGGTTAACAGCGGAACCTCTATTGAACAGGGGAAAGTCACTGTTTCCGTAACTAAGGACGGTACGATTTATGTTGATAGCAAACGCTCTTCTATTGCTAATCTCGCGTCTGAACTCGAAAAACTCAGAGGGGATAATGAAAAGGCTGAAGTTGTAGTAAAAGCCGATGAGAAAGTAAAGAGTTCGGTTATTATGGACATAATGGATGCCGCGCAAGACGCTAATTACAAAAAGCTTATTGTGGCGGGTGAGCCTCTTAATAAAAAAGATCAAAGAAAATTAGAGCAAATGCAGGAAGAAGTAACAACGAATTATACTTCTAACAATACTTTGCAAGGAGCTTCAACGGCCCTTCCCCAGGAAAATCAATATGAAAATTGGAGTGAATAATAATGCGTGATAGTTTCAATGAAATAAATATTACACCGCTTACGGATATATTTTTGGTATTATTAATCATTATGATGGTTATAGCGCCTCTATTAGACCAGCAGGGCTTGAATTTGGCCGTGCCGAAGGTCGTTAATGAAGAACAAATCGTTAAAGATTCTAAGATAATGAATTTTCAGGTTACGGCTGATAACCGGTATTTCTTTAATGATACCGAGATTGCGGCAGGCGATTTACAAAATACTGTTGCGCAGAATGCCAAGGATTTCCCTGACGGCCTTCTCATTCAGGCAGATGAAAATGCGGAACACGGTGCAGTTGTGAAATTAATGGACAGCGCAAGAAATGCAGGTGTTACGAGTATTTCAATCTCAAGATAGTTAAAAATAGAAATGGAAAAGAGCTATGTTTGAAACTTTTAGCTGGATGTTTAAGAATGAAAAATTTAATGAACATATTAGATATTTAATACTTACACTATTCAAGTTTTTTATTCCTGCAATCATTTTATCGCTGGTTTTATACTTTTTTTATCAAATAATCTCGCCAATAGCTTTATTAGTTCTATTTGTCATAACCGCACTGCTATATGCGGCACCTTTTTTATGTCTGCAGGGGTATTTTTGGGAACTTGCCGGAAATATTATCTCCAGAGAATGGGATATAAAGGCTGCTAATATTTATAATGGCAAAATTAAAAATGTTTATAAAATAACATTGCCGGAAATACATACTCTAAAATTTATATGGCGGGGAATTGCCTCTATTGTTGCAAACATGCTTATGGGTTTGCCATTAATCGTACTAATATTTTTTAGTACTTTGTTAGGGTTATTGGGCGGTCATGTTCTGGGGACTGATATGTTTACAAATCCTTCTTATTATTTAGCATCGCTTATAGCTCTAATTCTATACTGGTTTCTTGTGCCTGCATTCTTATGGAATTATGCTAACAGGGACTCTGTTGTTGCAGTATGGAATTTAAGAAAAGCTGTATATATTGCAGGAAATTATACTGGAAAATATATATTAAATAGTACTATTTTTTGCATATACTACATTGCAGTAACTTTTATTGTTTATTGTACCAAAATGTTTTTATTTATAGGGAAATTTGATATTACAAATCTAATATATCTAATTAATCTTATTTTAATTAGCATCTTTTCGTATTTTATCTATATGTATTCTATTTATGTTTATGCATACCTGCTAGGAACAATAGCACCGCCGCATGAAGGATAAAACATCTTATAAATAAAAAGCCTGATTTAAACAATCAGGCGCTGATAGATAAGTAAGTTGGGGAATTAAGTAAGTAAGTAAGATTAAGTTTGGTATTATAAGAAAAATCTTTTTTATGACTTGACACGTGAAATAAATGTAACTCTGGATTTCATATCCATTGCGAATAATCGCATTTCATCCATCAAGATATATGATTTATCCTCTGCAGGATTTTCATTAATATAAAATTCGCGTGAAATATTTGTTGCCATAGCATTTATGTTATAGCTCTCAAGTAGTGCCATATTCATTACCTCATCTTTGACTAAACCATAATTTATATAATAAATTTATGGTTAAGTTTTTATTAACTCTCTTGTATTTGTCTTACATATATATAAAGTATATAAAAATTTTCAAATTTCACTCCTTCTTATCTTTGTTACAAAACTTAACATTGTATATTGAAAGGTTAAATTTAACAATGAAGATATACTTGAGTTACGGGTTGTTTTTGTAAAGATTTGTAAATATTTTTCTAAAAAACCTAAAGTTTTTAGAAAAAATGCCGATATATATTATATATCATATAAGAGGTGTGTATCACATGTCAAACTTCACAGTAAACGGAGTATATTCTTACACAAGCGCAAACATCTACTCTTACCTTGGCAGAGTACCTGTCAGCTCAAGAGCGCTTGAGCGTGCGTTCGATGATTTTGATATTACTCCAACAGGTACAACCGATGATTTGAAAAAACTGAATGCAGCTATGTACGAAGAGTACTCAAAGCAGGTGCAGCAGCAAATTGACAATCAAAATAACCAGCAGGTTATCCCCTGGGCAAGTTTATGTGCTCAAATTGGTATTCAGGCAACTGGTGACTATGATAAGGACTATGCTGCATTTAACAATGCAATTCAGTTATTGAGCCAGAGTGCTGTTGACGGTCAGGCAATGACTTATTTTGCAGGGCTTAGGTCTGAAGCTTCGCAGGCATTTGGTTTGTCAAACAAGCCGGAAGCGGCGGAAGCACCTATATCCTATCGTGCCTATCAGGCACAATTCATGCGCTGATAATCAATGGTACGCAGTTTTTGGCCCGATTCTTTCAGATTCGGGCCTTTTCGTGTCTAATCCTTTAAGACCGGTTAAGTGGGGAATATAATTTTTCTAAGAATAAATTTTAATATTATTGGAGGATTTATTATGCATCGTATTCTAAGTTTATGTGCATTATGTCTAATGCTTTTTAACTGTTTCTCATTATTTTGTTTACCGGTAGAGGCGGCAAGAACCGTTGTTACAAGGACACCATATTACCAGCCAAATTATAATAGGTTTAATCATAGATACAGGCATCAATACAGGCCAAACAGATATTATAACAATAACAGGTATAATAATCGCAGATATTATAACGCATATCCGAGGAGAAGATTTTTTAATAATAACAATTATATTTCGTCAACATCTTTTTCTGATTTAGGAGCGTTAGAAAAATATACACTTGATAAAACATTTTCAAGAGATAGTGACTTACAGAGATTGGAACGACTCGAAATGGAAGCTTTTGGCGCTATCCAGCAAAGGGATGTAAATTCAAGATATGATAATGTAAGAGCCGCAATCCTTTCGCGTCCGAAACAAAATTATAAAACATCATTCTGGAGAAATATCGGTAATTTCTTTGGCGGGCAAATGACAGGATTTACTCCTTCTTTTGATAATGATCCGTTCTTTTCCGGCTCAAGCTTTGCAAGCACGCCTTATCCTACAACTTATGGTAACAGTAATATAACACAATTTGCAGGTCCCTGGGGAAGCGGGTATAGGATTAATAACTATGGTACAGGCTCCGGGTGCGGGGTTAAGATTCTTGATTAGAATTAAAGACCGCGTTCCGGATGTGCAGAATTTGACGAAACTATTTCATAGTATTCATTCTTGTCGATATTTACACCCATATTTTTTATATCAACTGTAAATTTCTTTTTTTTCTTTGGTTTATAAGAAATTTTATCTGATGATTTCATTGTTTTCTCCAACCTGAACGATAGTAGGTTTGTGGGTTTTTATTTCATCCGGATTCAGCTGAGCATAGGTTACAATAATAATTTTGTCACCGGGCTGTGCTTTTCTTGCGGCAGCACCGTTCAGGCAGAAACATTTAGAACCCCGTTTGCCTTTTATAGCGTAGGTCTGAAAGCGTTCTCCGTTATTTATATTTAAAATTTCGACTTTTTCCCATTCTAAGATGCCGGCAAGCTCTAAAAACTCTTCATCTATAGTTATTGAACCTACATAATTTAGGTTAGCGTCTGTTACTGTGGCTCTGTGTATTTTTGAGTTTAAAAATTCTCTTAGCATATTTATACCTCGACTTTATATTATCACAAAAAAAGAGTTAGGTGGCTAATGAGTTTTATTTCTTGCGATATAAAATAAAAATAAAAGGAGGTTTATATGCTTGACTTATATATATTAGAAACTTGCCCGTATTGCAGAAAGGTCATGAGTTTTCTTGACGAAAACGGGCTTAAGTATAATAAGATTGATATTTCGGATAAAGTGGCAGAGGATGCACTTATTCAAATGGGCGGAAAAAGACAGGTGCCGTTTCTTGTAGACAGAGACAGAAATATACAGATGTATGAGTCAAATGATATTATTGAGTATATAAAAACAATTATGTAATCTGTCTAGAGGCAGTATTTCTTAATAGCTTTCACAAACCCGTCATTAAAAACCGTGTCAGTTATATCATCTGCTATTGATTTTAATTCTTCTGTAGCATTACCCATAGCAATTTTTAATCCGCCGGCTTTTAAGAGTGCAATATCGTTATTTTGATCTCCTATTGTAAGAGTCTCTTCTTTATTTATTCCCCATAATTTTTGTAAAAATTCTACCGCACAGAATTTAGAGGCCTCTTTGTTTGAAAACTCTAAAAAATAAGGTGTGGATTTTACTATATATAAATCAGGAAATATTTTCGGCAATTCCTGTTCATATTTATCAATTCGTGCAGGATTATTATAATCTATTGCAAGCAGTTTATTAACTTTTGTTTTGTTAACATCACAAAACTTTTTTCTTGTATATTGTGTATGCAGATTATTGCAGTATCTTTGAACCTCATAGCAATCATTTTCGGAATACAAGATATCATCATTGTACAAATTCAAATGGATTTGCTCCTCCTGAGCCCATTCAATAATCTTTGCCGATTGTTCTTCCGTAAGACATTTTTCATAAAGAGTTTTGTTTCCTTCTTTAATCAAGCCGCCTTGATATGAGACTACAGGTGTCGTTAGACCTAAGTCTTTTGCAATGAGGCTTGCAGCAGCATGCATTCTGCCTGTAACAAGTACAACCTTTATCCCCTTTTTACACAGCTCTTTTACACAATCTTTTACCCCCTGTGTAAAATTTCCTTCGGGAATTAATAAAGTTCCGTCTATATCAGTTGCAACAAGCTTTATCATAAAAGTTCCTCATCTATTAATAATATATCATGACCTACATCCTGCATTATCTCCAGATATGAATAAAAATGTCTGGACATTGCGCTCAAATATTGACTTAAGACTTCCTGATGCGCAGTTTCGTTTATTATCAAATCCGTATATGAATTTTGGCCTTTAATATAGGCATCTGTTGAGAGCTTGACTATGCGTTTTGACTCATCCAGAATTTTTTGCGAATATTCCATATTTTTGGCAGAGTATTTGAAAGTATTATAATCCTTTTTAAGTTCATACTTTAGCTGGTTTTCGTACGCCTTTTTACCGGCTTTTGTTCTTTCAAGGAAAATTTCTGCTTTTTGGATTTCAGGCGTAAAATTATACAAAATCGGCACATCCATTCCAAAACCTACAAAAGCTCCGCCATAATTGTTTGAGGCGGATGGGTGTGCCTGCCATGCGTAACCGCCTGCAATATTTATATCCGGAACTCTGTTTCTTTTTGCCATTTCAACTTCATAAGCGGATTTTTCAATGTTTGTATCCGAAATTCTTATTACATAACTATATTCAAGTGCAGTATTTTCAAGAATTTTATACTCGGGAAGTTTTATGTTCCAGTAAGACCAATTCCCGAAAAGAGAGGGGTCTTTTGTATCATACATATCTTTGTCAGAACCTGTATTCAAAATTTTATTAAGCTCAAACTGTTCTGCAAGCATCATGGCTTTTGCTCTGTTTAATTCAATTTTCTGTCTTGCATACTGAATATCAGCCTTAAGATTATCTATTTCATAATGCGGGCCTTTAGGTTTATCGGTTGTGATTTGGACTAAATCCTTAAATAGTTTTAGCCTCTCTTCCTGAATTTTATAAACGGATTTTGCATATAAGACATCAAAATACGCTTGCATAATCTGGAGTTTATAATTATGCTCTGCCTGCTTTAATTCAGTTTCTTTAATAGAATACTCTTCTTCGGCAATCTTTTTCCTTATACCGCGCTTAAGCACCTCGACCGGTAAAGAGAGCCCTGCCTGAGATGCGTTTCCGAGGGCTACATTTCCAATCATAACATTAGATTGTATTTGGGGATTTTTTAACCGGTTTGCAATCTTGATATCTTTCTCATAAGCCTCAAGCTCCATTCGCTTAATATTAAGTTCGCAGTTTTGCTTAAGCCCGATATCTACAAGCTCATCCAAGTCTACTTTTATAACATCTGCATAAACGCAGGGGAAAAAAGTAAATAATACGGCTATTATTAAAAATCTCTTCATACAGTAGAAATTTTAACATAAAAAAAACGCCTTTCGGCGTTAAAAATTCGGTTAATTAATAAGGTATTTTTATAAGGTTATTTATTTAGATTCTATTATTTTTTCCAGAACATTATTTTATCTTTCATTTTTGACCAGAACCCTTCTGTTGTTGCAGGCTTTTTACCCTTTCTGAAGCAGAGTGCCAAAGTTCCGCCGACTATTCCCAAAGCTAAAATTCCTTTAATCGGAGCGGGTATTTTTTCAAAGAAACCAACAGTATGTCCGATTCCTTGCGATACGTCATTCCCCAACTGTCCGAATCCGCCGCCGAAGCCGTTAATTCCTGCCTGAGAATATTCTCCGATTCCCTGCATGCCGAAACCATTCATTCCTGCATTAGACTGCGCTCCAATTCCTTGTATTCCAAAGCCGTTCATGCCGGTATTGCGTTGAAAAGTATCCGGCATCATTCCGTAATTCTGGTACAAAGCACCTTGTGCTGCCTGCTGCATATAAGGATTCAAGCCAAAGTTTGCATAAGAGCTTACATTCGGCATACCGTAAATATCATACGGTGTATAATCCAAAATGCCCTGGGCATATAAATTATTCATTGTATAAGGACTTACTGCCATCTTATAAAATACCTTTCATTCACTTCACATTTATATAAAGTAATTTTTTGTAAAAAAATTGCTTTATTTGTAAAGCTTTGTTAAGATAAATTTTATGGGGAAGACATTTCTTAAAAATAATTGGCAGGTTATTGTATTTAATATAATCCTGTTTTTAGTATTTATTCTCGCTTACGGCAGGTTTGGAAATGTAATAGTAGACTCGTTTAGAGAAGCTTATATCCCTCAGCAGATGATAAAAGGGCAGGTTTTGTACAAAAATATTTTTAATATTTATGCACCTTTATCTTATATAATAAATGCTGTTTTATATTCTATATTCGGAACAAAACTATGGGTTTTATACACAGCAGGCTTTGCCGCAACAATTGGAATCATTAATTTAACATTCAAGATTGCCGAACGATTTTTAGACAAAAACATTGCGCTAAGTATTGTGCTTTTTATAATCTCAGCCTCTGTTTTGTCCCCAAATGTTTTTAACTTTATATTCCCATATTCATACGGAATGTTGTACGGCCTTCTGTTTATTCTCTCATCAATTTATTTTATCCTGAATAAAAAATATCCGTTCGCCTATTTTTTCTATTCTCTTGCTATATGTTCAAAATATGAATTTATTTTACTGCTTCCGTTATTAATATACGTAAGCTGTAAAAAAGACTGGTGGAAAAATCTGATTGCCTTTATTTTGCCCTTAGTCATAACAATATTTCCACTAATTGTCCAAAAAGCGGGAATGAACAATATTTTCGCATCTTTCCAGATAATTATGCATATGGGAGCTGCAAAAACACTGCTCTGGTTTTATTCCTCAATGGGGCTGGTATTCAGATGGGAAATTATTCCTATATATTTATTCAATTTTGCTAAAATTTTTATACCGGTTTATTTTCTTTATAGATTCAATACATATTGGCTAATCATACCCGTTCTCATATACCTTTATTTTATGGTAAATCCGGAAATACTTATTTATGCTTTTCCGTTGATTTTAATTCTTTTAGGGCACAGGTTCTTGAAAATAAATTCTGAAGCGCGATTATTTGTACTGGCAGGCATGCTCATTTCAATAAAGGTCTTTTTTGCTTTAACCTTAATGGCATACGGAGTATTTTTTATACCGTTTGCGCTGATTTCTATTTTTATACTTATACCAAATAATTACAAAAAATCTGTATGTATTGTGACATTTTGCTGTGCGCTTATTCTTGGTATAAAAAATATTCATTCGCTTGCACAAAAGGATGTTAGAATTGCAACCGCACAGGGAACAGTTTTTTCCGATAAAAAATATGGAGAGCCTATAAATCAGCTTATTAAATATATTGAGACTTCAACAAAACCGGATGATAGAGTTGTAATTTATCCGGAATGCCTGATTGTAAATTATATGGCAGATAGAAAATCTGATAACAAATTCTATTCTCTAATCCCTCTTTATGTTGAGACATTTGGTGAGGATGTAATAATGCAGCGGCTAGAGATTACTAAACCGGAATATATTGTTATCAGCAACTATGATACCTCAAATTACTATTACTCCGCTTTTGGCAAAGATTATGCAGGAAGAATAATTTTATATATTACAGAAAAGTATAAATTTCAAAAAAGCTTTGGTGATGATTTCTGTTTTTATGTGTATAAAAGAAAGTAAATCAGCGTATGTTGCTTACTTCAAGCTGAGCTCTAAAGAAACTTAGGACTGTTTTTATGTCCGGACACAGTATACTTCCCAGTATATACAAGTATTATGTGATATAAAGATATTATTCTATACCTTGAATTCAAACCGATATTAATATTTATTAACATTTCGACAAATTTAGATTTCTTTCTGGTTTAATATAATAGTGTAGTATATTGTGGAGAAAATAATATGATTAGGTTAAATGGATTAAGTACAGTAAATTTTATCTCAAGACCGGCTTTTAAAGCTGAAGAAGCACCTGTTGAAAAAAGCATGTCGGAATACAAAGAAACAACGAGTCTGGATGGAATTCAAGCTCTTGCTTCATACAATTTTAATATAATTAATAAAGCTGAAAAATTTGATGAAATAAAGCCGGTAGCATTAATTTATAAGCCTGGAGATAATATTGAAGGCGACAAAATATACGATTCAGAAGGAAAACTCAATTCAATTGTCAAAGAAGATGAGGAGACAAGAACAGTTTATATTCCGGATGAGAGTGACGAAAATCTTATTTCAAATGTGAAAGTTATTGATAAAAACCGCGGAAATATTATTAAAGAACAGGAAAATGAAATAGAGGACGGAAAATATACCGGATTCAGCTGGATTGGAGAATATTCACCAAAAGATGGCAAACTTTTACGTACAACCAGCTGGCAGGACGATAAGGCTGACCATATTTCAATGTCTAAATATTATAAGGATGGCGGTGTATCCGTTTCCAGGGATAATTGTGATTCCGAATACTACGTTTCTTATGACAGTGATAAATATCGTTTAGGTATAACATTAGATAATGATAAACGTCCGCGTAGTTTTTGGGAAGAAAAGAAGCTTAATCATGTAAAAACTGTATCTACAGAAGCTTCATTCTATAACGGGAATTTAATTTCTGCATCTCAAACTAAAACTGTAACTATGCCAAATTCACTTGGGCGTGAAGTTTTTAATAATAATGAGCTTTCTCCTGCTAAAAAATATGTACCACAGATTGATTTAAAGGGTTATAAAGGTGAAAAGAGCTATTATTCAAATAACGTTATTGAAAAGAATATTATTAATGATGGCGAAACTACAGCTTTCTTTAATCCGGACGGTAGTTTAAAGACGGTTAAGACCGGAAATAAAGAAATAAGTTTTGATGAGAGAGGTTCTCAAGAAATTGTTGAAGATTTAGGTGAAGGGAAAACAAAAATTACTAAATACTATGAAGATGGCGATGGATATGTCGAATTAAAAACCAAAGATGACATTAAAACTGTATGGTTTGACAAGAACAAGAGACCAGAGTCATTTAGTTTGAGTGCATTAGATGAAAAAGGGGAAGAAACCAATTATAGTTCTTTGTATTATAATGATATTGGCATGCTGGAAGACACCTATAATTGCTAATTTTCATCATTTATCATATTTTTGAGCATATTTTACCAGAGCGTTAAAAACCTCTGGTAAAATTTTGCCTTCCCTTACTTCTTTATATAAAATTAGTAAAGCATCCAGCCTGCTAAGTCTCTTTCTATAAACACGTGCTTCTCTAAGAGCACTGTATTTGTCTGAAATTGATACAATTTGAATTCCTATGGAAGAGCTGATTTTTTCATTGTTTAAAGCAGGATATCCTGAATGTTTCAAGTTCTGATGATGGTATTTGACAAGCTCAAGTGTCTGCGGAGAAAGACTTTGGGTCTTTAATAATTCATATCCGAGGATTGAATGAATATTCATAATCTCGCGTTCTTTAATATTTAGTTTTGCGGGTTTATTAATGATTTTTGACGGAATAAGAACTTTACCTAAATCATGGAGCATTGAAGCTTCTTTTAATGTAGTTTTATCAATATCCATATTTAAAGATTCCTGCAAAACGGAATATACTCCAACTGCTATGTTACAAGTTTCATTCATATGACCATATGCTAATTCTTTTAGTGTTTTTGTATGAATAAAAGGTTTTATTCTATATTTTTTTAACAGTCTCGTTATCCTTGGGTTTAACGCAATCATGCTCCTAACAAGATATTTTTGAAGCCGTTCATCCTGTCCTGTATTTAAAAAAGTTTTTCCCTTAGCATCTTTTAAGACAAAATAACTGTTCTTATTTATTTGAACAGCTCCTTTTAAACTTATTCTTTTTAAACTTGCGGGGTATTTTTTTAATATCATCTTCTTATCTTAATTATTCTAGTAACATAAGTTTACAATAAGAATTAAGTTTTTGCAATATTTATTCTCCTACTGGCGGTGTAAAAAAATATTTAATTAAGTATCCTTTTATTATAAAAAGGAGAAAATTTATGACAGAAAAAAGATTTTTGAGTTTTGTTCTTATGGAAGGAATATTATTGATGGCTTTAGGTATTGCAATGCTTATGCTTCCAAAACTTACAACTTTTACTTTTGGGTTGCTTCTTTCTATTTCATTTGTTATCTATGGTGGATATAAAGCTATTAATGCTTTTATGACAAGAAACTATTCCAGACATTTTGCTTTAAATATGATAATTGGTTTATTGCTGATAACGATTGGTGTATTTTTGTTTCTTGCTCCAATGTTTAGTCTGATGCTTATCACAAGTATTATAGGTATATATTTCTTGTTGGAAAGTATATCATCGACCGCTTTTGCTGTTCAAAACAGAAAAACTCTATATTTTTGGTGGGCTGGAATTGTAGTGGGTATTATTCAATTTCTTTTAGGATTGATTGTGATAATAGCGTTACCTTCCAGTGCACTATGGGTTATAGGAGTTCTTGCCGGAATTAATTTTCTTATTACCGGCATGGCAATGATTAGTATGTATATTTCGACAAAATATATTTATAATTAATATAAACTTTAATTGGAACAAATATCAGTATGGAGAAAACTTCACACTGATATTTTAAAAAATTCTTCTATAAACTGTTTGCTGATATTGGTGATAATTGAAAGCCGGTATATGTTTATAAATCTCCGGGTTTTATTTAAGAATTTGTAATGGTATAATAGAATTTAATTAAAGGAGATTTAAATGAGTAAATTGAGAATAGGTATTATTGGGCTTGGAACTGTTGGATGCGGTGTTTATAAGACTTTACAAAACCATGAAAATATTGAAATAGTAAAAATTGCGGTTAAAAATTTGAATAAAAAACGCTCTGTTGAGCCGCCGTCTTCGATGCTTACGGATAATCCGTTTGAGGTTGTTAATGATTCTTCGATTGATGTTGTTGTAGAATTAATCGGCGGAGTTGAGCCGGCTTACAGTTATCTGGAGGCGGCTATAAAGAACGGCAAGCATATTGTTACTGCTAACAAAGAGCTTTTGGCTAAAAGAGGTGCCGAGATTTTTAAGCTTGCAGAAGAATATAACAGGGTTATTTTATATGAGGCTGCGATTGCCGGCGGTATTCCTATTATTATGCCTATAAAGACGATTTTAGCTGGAAATAAAATTAACAAAATCCATGCTATTTTAAATGGTACTACTAATTATATTTTAACAAAGATGGATGTTGAAGGAGCCTCTTATGAAGATGTTTTAAAAGAAGCGCAAGAGTTAGGATATGCCGAGACTGACCCGACCGGTGATGTTGAAGGTTTTGATGCCGCGTATAAAATTACAACTCTTGCAACAATTGCTTTCAAGAAGAAGATTAAGCTTGAAAATGTTTACAGGGAAGGAATAACCAAAATCCGCAAAGAGGATATGAAAGAGGCAAATGAATTCGGGTATAAAATTAAATTGATTGCAACAGCTTCTATTGATGAGAATAATAATGCGGATGTCAGAGTTCATCCGATGTTAATATCAAAAGATACAACTCTTGCGCATATAGATTATGTAACAAATGCGGTTGAATTAAACGGATTTCCGCTCGGTAAAGTTGTACTCTCGGGCCCCGGTGCGGGAGAATTCCCTACGGCAAGTTCTGTTGTCGGGGATGTTTTAGCAATAGAGGCCGAGTTTGGAAAAACAGATTATTTACTTCCTATGATGAGGTGTAATCATTCGGAGGTGGCAAACCCAATTAAAATTGAGGACACATACAATAAGTATTATATTTCAATTACAGCACCTAATGCTATTGGTGTAATTGCAAAAATCGGTACTATTTGTGCTAATAAAAATATAAGCTTGTCGAGTATTTTGCAGCGCGGAGTTTCAAAAGACAATACTGCCGACATTACCGTAATTACTGAAAAATGTCAGGAAAAATTAATTCGGGAGGCTGTTGCCGAACTTACGGAATGCAGGATTAATAGTATTATAAGGGTTGCGGATTGAAAAAAAGAGTAATATTTATTCTTTTGTCTCTGATTTTTTTTGTTTTTGCTTTTTTTCAGGCAAAACCTGTTGAGACTGAACTTAATAAAGCTTTTATAAGCCCTGATTCTGTGCTCGTAAAACTTGCGGGATTATCTTCCAAATACTTAAATGTTATTATCGAATCTGATTCGGAAGAGGGGCTTGAGGAGATAAAGTATTCTCTGCCGGAGGCCGAAGGGTTTGATGTTAAAGAAATTACCGATGTTTACAGGGATTATCCCGAAAACTTTTTGACGGACAGAACGAAAAATCTGATTGAAAAACGGGATTATAAAACACTTGAGGCAGAGAGTCTTGAAAGGGTGTATAATCCTTTGGGAATTTATATTGCGCCTCCTGATTCCGACCCGTATCTTTTCGCAACGGACTTTGCCAAGAAAAATTCGGGCGGAGAAGAAATAAAACAATTCAACGGCAAGTTTTATCTTTTAAAACGGTATAAGATAAATTCGTTAGAAGATGTAAAAAGTTTTATAGAGGTACAAAATTCTGCTAAAGAAGGGGCAATATATCTTGCGGGAGTTCCCGTGCATTCTTATATTACAAGCCAGAAATCAGCTTTGGAAATAAACGTCATTTGTTTGATTTCAACTTTTGCTTTAATATTTTTATGCCGGTATTATTTTAAATCCATCAAGATAGTTATTCCGATAGCGTTGAGTATTATGTACGGTTTTTTGCTCGGTTATTCTGTCTCTGTAATTCTTTTTCATAAACTGCATGTACTTACATTTGTTTTTTCAACCTCGCTTATCGGAATAAGTTTGGATTATTCGCTGCATTATTTTCTGACCGGAAAAGAGGATGGGTTTAGAAAAAATCTTACAGCATCAATGTTTACAACAGTTTTTGCCTTTTTAACGCTTATTTTTTCTAATATGGAAATTTTAAAACAGATTGCAATTTTTACATCCTTTGGATTAATCGGGGTTTATCTTTTTGTATTAATTATGTTTTCTGAAAATTCCGAATTCAATCATGGTAAGTTCCCAACAATCAATTTAAGTAAATATAAGCCGGCATTTTTGACTTTTGTTATATTAGTAATTATATTTGGCTGGATGAGATTGAATTTTAATGATGATATCAAAAACCTTTATAAGCCGTCAAAAAATCTCATATCTTCCGAAAAGTTATATAAGGATATTTTTAATTCCCAAAGCAGCGAATTTATTCTCGTAAGAGGAAAAAATGTTGATGACATTTTGATACAGGAAGAAAATATGAAAATTAAAGACGGCGTATCGTTATCAAATTTTATCCAATCCAGCTCAAAACAAAAAGAAAACCAGAAACTCGTAAAACAGCTTTATCGGGAAAATCTGGCAACTTATGGGAAGTTTTTAGGTAAAGAGAATATTGAAAAAATCAAAAATAAGGATTTCAAGATTTATGACGTAGAAAAATTTCCGCTTAATCAGGAATTTATGCTTGATAGTGGTACATCTTATGTGATAGTAAACGGGCATAGACAGGGTTCGATTAGTCCTTCTGACGAGATGAGCCGGCATATGAAGGATTTGAGAAAAGAGTGTTTGAAGCTGGCGCCTTGCGTTTATGCGGTTTTATTTATTTTGTTGTCTTGCTTTTTTGGTATTAAAAATTCAATAAAGATAATTATTTCGCCTCTTCTTGGCGTGCTTTTTTCTGTGGGGTTAATTTCGCTTTTGGGAGAACAAATAAACCTGTTTAATATTTTGGCCTTGTTTTTGATTACCGGATTTAGCCTTGATTATTCAATATTTAGATTAAACAGTTCTTCTAAATCAAAGGATGCGGTCTTTATGTCAGCTCTATCAACAGCATTTTCGTTTTTGCTGCTTTCGTTCACCGGATTTAAACTCATAAGTACGCTTGCACTCACTTTATTTTTAGGAATTACGATTTCATATCTCTTAAGTATATTTATGATAAAATCTAAATCATGAATGATAGAACAAAACACAAACAAGAAATTATAAGTGCTCTTTCGGACGCACAGAAAATTGCCTTTGCACCGCTTACTTTTCAGGCCGTTAATGCAATGCTGGAGTTTGGAATATTAAAAGAAATCGATTCAAACCCAGAGAGTGCCAATAATCTTATAAAAAAATTAAAACTTTCTGAATATACAGTTAAAACCTTGCTTGAAGTCGCCGAAATAACCGGTATTGTTAAATGTGAAGGCGGAAAATATTCAATTACGCGCCTGGGGCAGGCTTTTTTATATGATGAAATGACCCGGGTTAATTTTAATTTTGTAAGAGATATCTGTTATCTTGGTGCTGATAAATTGGTTCAATCCTTTAAGAACGGCAGATCTGAAGGTTTAAAAGAAATTTATCCCGAGGCACAAACTATTTATACCCATATATCACGACTGCCTGAGAAAATGCGGACAAGCTGGTATGAATTTGACCACTATTATTCGGATAACTCGTTTGATATAATCTATGAAATACTTAAAACCTCTGGAAAGATTTTTGATATAGGTGCTAATACCGGTAAATTTGAGAGAGTTTGTTTAAAAAATAATCCTAATCAGGATATTACAATGATTGATTTGAAAGAAAATATTGAGTTTATAAAAAATGAACCGGAACTTAAAGGGTGTAAATTTTATTCAACTAATATTTTAAATCCGGAAGAAAGTCTGCCTCAAATGTCCGGTGCGGTTTTTATGAGCCAGTTTTTAGATTGTTTTTCAAAAGAGCAGATAATATCTATTTTAAAGAAAATTGCTAAATTCAGTGATGAAAGCATAAAAATCTTTATTCTTGAACCATTTATTGATATGCAGAAATTTGAAAGCGCAAAGTATTCTCTTATACATACTTCGCTTTATTTTACCTGTATGGCAAACGGATGCAGCAAAATGTATTCTAAAAAAGATATGGAAGAGATGATAGGGCTTGCAGGTTTGAAGATTAATGTAGTTTATGACAAACTCGGAGCACATGATTATACATTGCTGGAGTGTATAAAAAATGTCTAAAAAATGGTTTCAGCTTGCAGAACGCGGAGCTGGAGAAAAAAGGCTTTTATTTAGTTATTGGACTTACAGAATGCTAGGAGAGAGGGCTTTGAAATTTATTGCTTTCTTTGTTTCACTTTCCGTATGGCTTACTGCTAAAGAAAGACGCAGGGCATCTTTTAAATTTTATAAATTTATCAATAAGCCGCCTTTTATGAGCTCTATTAAGCAGTTTTTGAATTACGGCAATTCACTTGTTGATAAATTTATTTCTTATACTGGCGATTTAGACCCTGAAATATTTATTCTCAGCAATCCTGAAATATATAAAGGAAGTTTCTTTATTACAACGCATATCGGAAATATTGAGATTATGCGAAGCCTCATTGATAAACTACAAGGGCGGCGTGTGAATATATTTTTACAAGCAAATGCGTGCAAAGTTTTCAATAGTTTCCTTAATCAATTTGCAGTAAAGGTTAATGCCGAAGTTTTCCCTGTAGAAGATATCAGCCTAGATACTTCTATTATGATATCCGAAAGATTAAAAAATGGAGAACTGGTATTTATGGCAGGAGATAGAGTTTCTGCCCAGAATACCAATATGGTATATGAGGGGGATTTTTTCGGAGAAAAAATCCCCCTGCCGCTTGGAACATTGAAGTTTGCTCTTTTGATGGAAAGTCCTATATATTTTATTGTTTTTGCAAAAGAAGGGAAAAAATACAGAATAAGTACAAGAAAATTTGAAAGTTACCGAGAGAATAAAAAAGATACATTGGAAGAGTTAAAAAAAGAATATTCAAAGTTTTTGGAAGAATATACTTCAAAGTATCCATATCAATTTTATCATTTTTATGACATAACATCACGAGATTAGTTTGTATTTTAAATAGTATAATATCTTTGGAGCAGCATGTTACATGAATTTATAGAATATAACGAAACCAATCAGTGCTTATTTGATTTATTTATGTAAATTTTTGTAACAAAAAGGCAAATTTTTAAAAGAAAATGTTTTTCATGTAATAGAAGGTACAACTCAAAGTTGGAGGTTTTTCATGAATAATATTTATTTCAAAGGCTCTGAAACATCAGGAAGTGTTGCAAAAGTTAATCTTGCTCAAACAAGAAAATGCGCGGTTCCGGAACAAACACCTCCAAAAGATACAGTAAGCTTCCGAGGCAATATGGACAAATCTGATAGCGCTGAAAGCATAGGTAAAGTTGCTGCAGGACTTGTTGCAGCCGCAGCATTAATTGTTGGCGGACTTGGATATGCTAAAAAGGCCGATTGGGTTAGTAAAATAAAGAATGAAAAAGTTAAAGACTTTGCTAACAAAATGACAGAACCTTGTTATAATGTTTGCAAAAAAACAAAGGATTTTGTAATTAAATACTATGAAAAAGTAAAAAACTATTTCTCTAAAAAATCTTAATCTTTTCTGATTCTGAACCAGTTTACAAACTTGTTAAAAAGTGTACTTTCCGGAATATCTTCTTCTTTGATGTCCGGTTCTGATTCCAGCTCAATTTCGTTAGGATCTTTTTCTTCCGTATACTCAAACATGTCATCGTCCGGCTGGTCTTTGCGTTTTTTCCCCTGCCTCATATACATTCCGCCGCCGCCTAAACCGCCGCCGTCTTTATATGTTGGCTGTGCTTTGTTGATTGGATTAATATTGCTGAAATCAAAAGACATAAGGTTGATATCCTAATTTATACATTGCATGTATATTATAAACTATTTTTGAACTTTTTCTACCTTTTTATGCTAAAATCATACTTACGAGGTATATATGAAAAAATTTTTCGGTCTTTTATTTATATTTTTTATTCTTACTTTAACTGTTAATGCTAAAGATATGCGTTTTGTGCAAATAAGTGATATTAGATTTAATTCTGTTGATGATAAAAATAACTCTTTAGAAAAGGTTATTAAAGAAATTAATAAACAAAAGAATGTAGAATTTGTAATATTTACTGGAGATTGTATTAATAAGCCGGACAAGAACGACTTGGACGGATTTTTATCAGAGGCAAAAAAACTTGATATGCCATTTTATATTGTTATTGGAGACAAAGATGTTAACAAACATAAAGGTATGTCAAAGAAAGATTTTTTAAAAACTGTAAAAAAACAGGTACGGAAATTTAAGCCGGAAGAGCCTGATTATGTTTTTGAATATAATGACTTTGTATTTATTGTAGTTGATGGCTCAAAAGACGTCATTCCCGGTACAAACGGATTTTATAAAGAAAATGTTTTAGCTTGGCTTGATGAACAGTTGACGCAATATTCTAAAAACAACGTAATAATATTTCAGCATTTCCCGCTGATTCCTCCTTCTGATAGAGAAGCATATTATACTTTTAAACCGGAAAATTATTTGGCATTATTATTGCGTCATAATAATGTGAAGGCTGTTATTTCCGGGCATTTTGGTGTAAATAATGAAAAAACGGTAAATGGGATTGTTCACATATCAACTGCGGGACTTCCATATTACAGAATAATAGATATTTTAGACTATGATACAAACAATCCCACTATTTGGGCAGAATTAAAAGAAATTAAATAAGACAAGCCAGGCTTTTTACCATTCCACGTGCAAATCCCTTTACACCCTTAAATTTATTGTTTTTAGCAGTTTTAATTTTATTAAAGTCTAAATTCTCGCCATAATTATATTTTTCCAAAATTCCTTGTAAGCCCATTACTTTTTTAAGCTGCTTACTTTGTCTGTAGTGTTCTCTCAAAGAAAGCTTCTTTTCCGGCTTGAATTCCGGAGAGGAGGCAATGTTATCACACAGCATGCTTCTTAAATTCGGCTTTTTCCCGCTTTCGGGATGATGGACTGAATGTTTACGATGAAACTCAGAAACAAAAGATTTTGAAAACCCTAAAAGATACAATATCATTTTGTCCAAATCGTGTGTAATACTGTCAATGGAATTTTTTCCAAATAATTCTTTCTCAACAAGTGCAAAAACTATTTTGTGGTCATACGTATGTTTTATGTTTTTTACATAATTTTTAGCGTAATTTTTTATTTTAGAGATTAAGCCAGAAAAACCGGCCGCATTTTTTTTAGCAACCGGTTTTTTCATAACTATATCTGCAGTTTTCACTGTTCTTAACGGCACACGCTCTCTAAAAGTTTCGCCGTTTGTTAAACGGGGTTTACTATAATAATTGTAATAAGGGTTAAAATTACACTTTATTTCCATATCCAATTATTGCATATAAAATTTTGTGTGCAACTATATGTTTACAAATCTTAAAAATTCTTTAAGAAATCCTTTTATTCCCTTTTGCCAGGGTTTTGCAGTGCCATGATAATAATCTTCATAATCGGCAATGATGTTTTGAGGTAAATCTTTACCGCTTACAAGGGTTTGCGCGATGTATTCCAGATAATCATCCTGAGTTTCTCTATAATCAAAATCGTTATATCTTAAATTTTCATCGGCCTCGTAATGAATAAGAGCGTGATATGCACACTCAATATTCTTATCTTTGGTCTCTGGAAATAGCAAAACTGCCTCACGAACAGTCTTTCTTTGAGTTAAGACTGCATAAATTAATCTTCCGGCCAATTTTCTGTCATTTAGGTTATTCATATCTTAATATGGATTTACGATTTTAAAATCAAATGATGGAGTTTGAGGCCCAAAGCTTGCTTCATATTTAAGCTTTGGTCCTTCAGAAAGGTCTATAACATTACTGTCTTTTGGTTCAAGCGGCTGGATATATTTTTCAAGCCGTCTTTGTGATTTAATCAGAGGTTCGTCCTTCTTTATTGTACAGGCGGACACACAAACTGCAAGAAGGGAAGAGCATATAATGAGACAGCAGATTTTATTCATATAAACCTCACTGTTAATATTATAACATTGCATCCGGCGGGTTTTATCCTGCTAAAGAATGAGATTATCTAATAAGACATGAGGAAAAATGATATATAGCTTTTTCAACAAGCTCGGGTTCTCTCGCATTGCAAATTCCGGGTTGAAAAAATTCACATCGCGGGTGGAATTTGCAGCCGGCAATTTGTTCCTGAATTGCCGGAGGGGCACCTTCAATGGTTTTAAGTTTTAAAGACGGATTTCTTGAAGGAAGAGAATTTAAAAGAGCAATTGAATAAGGGTGAATTGGCTTTTTGAAGAAATCTTTAGCAGGAGCTTCTTCTACAATATGGCCGGAATACATTACGGAAATATAGTCTGCATAGTTGCTAACTAGCGCTAAATCGTGCGAAATCAAAAGGATTGTCGTTTTTAACTCTCTCTTGATTTCGTCAAGTAAATCCATAATCTGTTTTTGAATAGTGACATCCAGTGCGGTTGTAGGTTCATCTGCAATTATAAGCTCTGCATTAGAAGCAAGCGCCATGGCAATAATTATCCTTTGTTTCATACCACCTGAAAACTCGTGGGGGTAATACTTAAGCTTGTTTTCAATATCCGGAATTTTTACCATATCCAGAACTTCGCGTGCTTTTCTAACTGCCTGTCGTTTGGAGACTTTTGAATGAGCCCTTATTGATTCTATAAGCTGGTTTCCTACAGAATATAACGGATTGAGTGATGTCATAGGATCTTGGGGAATCAGTGCAATTTTATTTCCTCTCAAATCACGCATTTTGTTCTCTTTATATTCTAAAAGATTTTCACCTTTAAAGAAAATTTCTCCGCTTTTAATTATGGCAGATTTGGGTAATAATCTCATTACAGACATAGCTGTTATTGTCTTGCCGCAGCCGGATTCACCTGCAAGAGCATGCATTATACCGCTCTTTAAAGATAAATCAACATTATACAATGCCTGATATTTATCAAAAAATAAGTTAAGATTTTTTATTTCTAAAAGTTTTTTCATACAATTATTTTACCCTTAGTTTTTGATAAAAGGAATAAGCAGACAAGATGATTCTAATTATATTAACTTACTAAGCCGCCAAATGCTATAACATCTTCCCAGGCAGCTCCAGCTTCAAGCATTTCTTCTGCCGTAAATCCGAAAAGAGTAATCGTATCAATAACTTCATTTCTATTTTCAATATTTTTAATAACTGATTCCAAAGCCGATTCTCGGGTCATATATTGGAATTTATTGTGAATCCCCTGGTTTAGGCTTCTTCTTTTTGCTTTACCCATTATTCCAAACCTCCTAAGGCGAGAAGGGATGCTCCTATCATGCCGGAATAATTTCCTGCCTGCGCAAGTCTTATAGATGTCGGTGCGGTAACTATTTCACTATTAACCAGTTTTTCAATTTTCTTAACATCAACAAATTGTGCCATTGAGCCGGATAAAACAACACAATCTGGATCAAAAAGATTAGCAAGTCCTATTATTCCGAGAATTATGTCTTTTTCCCATCTGTTAAAAATTTCTATCATTTTTGAATCATTATTTTTAATTCCGTTTATTACATCATAGGTTGTAACGTCAGGGTTCTTAAGCTCTTCTTCCGCATCTTTTTTTAATGCGGTACCGGAAGCGTATGCTTCAAAACAATCCCAGCTTCCGCATGTGCATTTTCTGCGCTTGTCCGCGTACATTTTAAAATGCATCTCGCCTGCTGCACCGGATTTTCCCTTGAGAAGTTTGTTATTTATAATAATTCCTCCGCCGACTCCGGTTCCCAGAGTTAATAATATGGATATTCCGCACCCTTTTGAAGCTCCGACTTTATATTCGGCCCAGGCAGCAGCATTGGCGTCATTTTCGAGAAAAACTCTTTTATTACTTAAGCGCTGAAAATCAATTGTATAATACCCTTGAACAAGATTACCTGTTGAACCTATAACAGTAGTATTTTCATTATTAACAGCACCTGCTGTTGCAATTGCTATAATATCAACTTCGTGTTCGTATTTTGAAATCTGATTTTTTAGAGTTTCTTTTATACCTTCAATTGTTTTTGGGGTTGAAAATTTTTCAATATTACTTATGATACTTCCCGTCTCATTAATGAGGGTGCTGTAAATTTTTGTACCACCGATGTCAAATGCAAGAGCTTGTTTCATTATAACTACTTCCTTTTTTCAAAAATATCTTTTACAATAACATTATCAATAGTTTTCTGTGAAGTGTTAATAACTTGTTTTACCGTTTTTTGTTCGGTGTTTGGCGTGTATGGATATTTTCTCATTATTTCCAGCAATTGTAATGCTATGTCAAAATTAGACATTAGTTTCATTGTTTAATACCTCTTTAAATCTTTTAGTTATTAACTGCGGTCTTGTGATTGCCGAACCTATTACTACACAGTGAGCGCCGTAATCCAATGCTTTTTTTACCTCTTCAGGCTCCCAAATGCGCCCTTCAAGAATTATCGGTACATCAAGCAAGTCGACAAGTTCTTTCAAAAGCTTAAAATCCGGTCCTTCAGAAGGGGCTCCTGATTCAAGCGTATAGCCTGCAAGTGTTGTGGATATTAAATTAGCACCTAAATTTGCGCAAATCTCGCCTTCTTCAACAGTTGAAATATCCGCCATTGCAAGCCTGCCGGCGTTATGAATCATATCTATAATTTCCTGAACCTGACATCTGTCATGGGGGCGTGAGGTTCCGTCAAAGGCTATAATGTCGGCACCGGCATTGATTAAGGATTGTACCTCTTTTAAGCCCGGAGTAATATATACAATCTCTTTCCAGTTTTCAGGAAGTTTATCAGGTTTAGTAAGCCCGATTACGGGGATATCAAATGATTTGGCATTTCTTACATCTCTCGCTCCTGCAACCCTAAGCCCTCCGGCTCCGCCGTTAACTACTGATTTCATCATTGCAAACATGCAGTCCTCTTTATATAAAGGCTCCTCCGGCATTGCCTGAACAGATACGACTATTTTCCCTTTTAACTTTTCAATAATATCCATATTTGAATTTTAACATAAAAGATTAGTATTGATAAAATATTAAAACAAATTTATAATAGAGTCAGGATATTTTAGGGGGAAATCATGAAAAAAAAGGTTTTCGTCTGGGTGTTATCGGCAGCGGCTGTTGCAGTATGTGCAATGGCATTTGTAATGAATAAAGATGCAGAGTCGGAAAACACTTCTGCAAATGTTCCTGTAGAAAGTAATACAAAACTTAATAAAACATCTGTTTCAGTTCCGCCAAAGGAAGAGACAAAGGAGGTGGCTCCGGCAGAGCCTGAGACTCCAAAAGAAATTATCAAAAAGGGCGAGATGTATTCTTCACTCTCTAATAACCAGCTTCCTCTATCCGGAATTGTGCTGCTTAATGATTTAGACGAAGATATTCAGGAAGAAATCGGAGATGTTCTTGACTCTTCTAAAAACATTTTCATGCTAAAAAAACTTGATAATAAATTGCTTATGCTTGTAGAAAATCCTTCTGACAGCAGACATAATATTGATTTGCAGGAATTTATGCTTAATAGCGAGTCTGTTAAGAACTTGCCTTTTACAACACATATTGCTGGTGATGAAACCGAGCGGGATATCTGGGAATATGAAGATAATGATGATATGAAACGTCCGGTTAAACATATTAAGCACGATGAAGACAACAATGTAGAGTACACCGAAATCTGGAATTACTCTCCGGAAGAGGCTGTTAAATATGAGATGCGGGACGGAGAGAACAGAGTCGTTTCTATCAAAAAAGAAACTATTGATAACGAAACCAGCTTAAGAGAAGAACATATATTCTATAATAAAGACGGGAGTACAAAACAGAGTGTTGCAATAAGCTTCAACGGGCCTGAAATAACGAGATTTACTTATTATAATTCCGAAAAGCCGGAAGACGGAATAATTATTTATAGTGAATTCGGTCCTGACGGCAATAAGACAAAGGAAACTGTTTATACTCCGGATTTTAAAGTTATAAACATATATGAGCCAGTATACAAAGACGGCGTTCGCGTGGGGATAAGAGTTTTGGATAATCAAAACCGGGAAGTGGAGAAGATTTTATCCAAATAGATTTAAGCCCTCTTTTTCGACTTTCTTGGGGCGTGTGAAAGCGTCCATAATCATACTTGCAGCACCTACTGCAAGACCTGTTGCGGTAGCTCTCCCCGCATAAGTCAAAAGTGCTTTTGCATAGAGTTTTTTCATATTTTTAATGAGCGGCTCTGCTAAGCCGGTTTTTCTTGCAAGTTTAACCCCTTTATAACTTGCCATCCCTTCTTCAAGAACTGTAGGAAGCCAGCAGG
>CALUQF010000002.1 GCA_944322835.1 Candidatus Gastranaerophilales bacterium
AAGAACGCGGGGTTGAATATTACTGTGTCGGCGCGCAAACAGATGCCAAGCTGTATAGTCTAACATAAATAACAAATATTTTTGCTCTAACTTAAACACCCCTCGGCACATGCCCGAGGGGTGTTTAAATTCATAATTCTAAAGATTCTGGGGCGGAAGGATTCGAACCTCCGGGATGGCTGGACCAAAACCAGCTGCCTTACCACTTGGCGACGCCCCACCACATCTATTATAATAAAATATCAAGATTAGATGTCAAGATTTTTTGGCATGCAAAAAGTCCGGTTTATAAAAACCGGACTATATATAAGATTTATAGGAGGAGAACTTTTATGCTCTTGAACTTTGCCACATTAAGTCGCCAATTGCCAATGCTGCTGCACCTATCCAGCCGGCTTTAGGTAATTTCTTTAACCCGGGTAATAATTTGAATGCTACAGCTCCGGTTAAACCTGCAAGGCCGGCTTCTGTAACCTTTGCGGCAGCAGCTCCGTAGCCCTCCATTCTGTCTTTGCCAGCTTTGTTATCAACTCTGGTATCGTAGATATAGCTTAAAGTTTCTTCCGAATACTTGTCATGGTAATCTTTACCGTGAACGTTCTTCCAAAAACCATGTTCAAACGGAGTTTGTCCAAACTTCTTGATATCATTTCTTAAATCAACAACTTCATCTCTTTGTTTAGAAATTATTTGATTATATAATATTTCTATCCAGTTTGTTACACTGTCTCGAGGATCAAGTTTATCGCTATTAGCTTTGAAATAATCATTGTATTTAGTATAAAGAGTATGTTTAAGTGCATCAAATTCTTCACAAATACCATCCTGATCACCTTCTTGAATTTTTGCTGCTAAGTTTTGCACCCCTTTATTAACTCCGGCATCAACCATCGCTTTTTCAAACAAGGCTCTATCTTGGGCAGTAAAAGCCTTGGTTTCATTTTCAAGCATCATCTCATGCATTGCGCTTGTATGATTTAACATCGACTTTTCAACGTTTTGCATCTGGCTTGCCATAAATGTCGGATTATAATATCCGCCGAGCATTCCCATACCCATTCCCATCATTGCCGGATTATAGTATGAGCTATATGCTCCTCCGTATCCGCCAAGTCCGTACATCCCGAGCGGGCTTGTATATGGGCTTATTCCTGTTATGCCGTAACCTAGCATGGCTGTTACCTCCTACAAAATTTTAACCTTTTTTAACCTTACATATTAATAAAGTATTTTTACCGTTGAAAATTGCTTTTTTTTATCGATTATCTTTACAAAAGTTTACAAAGTTTAACCGGTTGTAACTATTCATTTATTTTAACTTACTTTTGTTGTATTATTAATTAAACAGTGTATTTCAGGGAGTCAGAATGAGAATAGAGGCAAAAAATTTAGTTAAAATATACAGTGACAGAAGCGTTGTTAATGATGTAACTTTTTATATGGATAAAGGTGAGGTTGTTTGTCTTTTAGGACCGAATGGTGCGGGCAAAACAACTACTTTTTATATGATTGTCGGGCTTGTTAAGCCTAATACGGGCAGCGTATTTATTGATGACAAAGAGATTACTAACTGGCCGATGAACCTCAGAGCTAAAGCGGGTATTGGATATTTACCCCAGGAAAACTCTATTTTCAGAAAACTTACCGTAGAAGATAATATTCAGCTTGTATTGGAAATGAACGATAAACTGACGGTTAATGAGAAAAAAATGAAGTTAGAAGAGCTTCTAACAGAATTTGGCGTTATGAAACTCAGGAAATCTCCGGCTGTTGCTTTATCAGGGGGTGAAAGGAGGCGTGTAGAAATCGCACGTGCACTTGCCGCAAGCCCTGATTTTATGCTTTTGGACGAACCTTTTGCCGGTATTGACCCGATTGCGATTGGCGAAATTAAGGATAATATTAGAAAAATTTCAGAGGATAAGGGGCTTGGAGTTCTTATAACAGACCACAATCCAAAGGCTACGCTTTCTATCACCGATAGAGCTTATGTAATATTTGACGGAAAAATTAAAATTCAGGGTAAAAGTGTGGATGTTGCTAATGACCCTGTTGCAAAAGAGTTCTATTTAGGGAAGGATTTCAAACTATAGTATGAAAAAGCTTTTCACTGTATACGATAGATATATTTTTACTCAGGTTTTAATTACCACAATTGTTGCAATCTTGCTTTTTACAATTGTATGGATAGCGCCTGAAATGCTTTTGAATACTATTAAGAAAGTGCTGGAAGGTGTTTATACCGTAAAAACCGGCGTTTTGGTGCTTATATATGAAATGCCAAAAATTCTCGGAAAAGCTTTTCCTGTCGGTTTACTGCTGGGTTCTTTATTTACATTTGATAAATTAAGTAAAGATTCAGAATTAACTATATTCAGAGCAGTTGGAATGTCTTTTTTCAGAATTCTTGCTCCGGTATTTGTTCTCAGCCTGATTGTTACATATTTATGTTTTGTAACTTATGATAAGTGGATTCCCATATCATGTCAGAAACTGAATGAAATTAAAGGAGGAGAGACGCTTACCCAGTACATTTACACGAAGAAAGATGAAAATAATTATCCAGAACAGGCTGTTGTTGTATCAAGGTTTTTTCAGGATGAAATGACTGATGTTATCGTCATGAATTTTTCTAAACAAATATTTAATGATTTGCATGGACTTGAAAATATTTTAGTAGCAAAAACCGGGCATAAAGGCCTGGATTCAAAAGGTGAGCCGTGCTGGTCTCTTGAAGATGTGACATCGTATGATATTAATGAAGAAGGAATCTTTAAAAGGATTACTAAAAAGGATAAGGCGGAAATTCTGAACGGAGATGATGCCGAAGAAGCTTATACAATAATGATTAATTCCACAAAGCGTGACAGGGATATAGAAAATAAAGATTTAAAGTATTATGTTTCATTATTGAAAAAGGCAAATCTGGACGAGGACTATAGATTAATGATGAATAAGTATTATCAACGCTTTTTCCATCCGTTTGTTTGCGTTCTTTTGGCAATTATGGGTTGTTTGTTAGGGTTTAGTAAACCGCGTGAGCAGAGATTAATCGGGTTTACAATTGCAATTGGATGTATTTTTGTTTACTATATAACTCTTCCGTTCTTTGACCTGTTAGCAGAAAAAGGTGTTTTACCGCCTCTTGTAACGGCGGCATTCCCACCTATGGCTTTCTTAGCGGCAATTGTTATGTTTTATAAATCGAGGGATCTTTAATTATGAAAAAATTTTTTGTATTAGGAGCTTTACTTATTACCGGGGCAGTTATGGCAGCAGCGCCTATAAATGTCGAATATAATGATGGGATTTATCATGCTGTATTGTCCGGCGATAAAATAAAAAAACAAGTGCAGTTTGTTTCTTCACCTAATCTCATTACTAATAAAGAAGCTCATAATGCCAGAGGCTCATTATTGACTATAAATGCGGGATTTTTTGATCCTCAAAACCAGAAATCAATGTCATATATTGTAAATGATTCTCAAACAGTTGAAGATCCAATTTTTAATGAAGCACTTATGGCGAATCCTGTTTTAAGACAAAACATGAAAAAAATCTTAAATCGTACTGAATTTAGGGTTTTGGATTGTGATAGTAAACTAAAATACGAAATCGCACAACATAATTCAAAAGTTGATTTTCTGTGCTCGATAGAGACTTCTGCACAAGGGGGGCCGCAGCTTCTGCCTAACTTAAGATTAGAAGAAGAATTTTTTATACAAAAAGATGCCGAAGGGAATATTATACGTGAAACTGCATCTGTTTTGCATAAAACTCCAAGAACGCTTATTGGTATAAAAAACCTTCCGGAAGGCAAACAAGAACTGCATATTTTTATCGTGACAAATGAGCACCCGATGGATATATATGAGGCGAGGGATTTGTGCGCAAGTTACGGGCTGGATAGTGCAATGGCTTTTGACGGCGGAAGCTCAACCTCTTTTAACTATAAAAAAATAAATGTCGTATCAACAGAAGATAGCGGCGGAACCGGCAGGGGACTTAAATCTTTTATGATTGTTACAAAAAATAGAATATAATAAAAATATGGGCATCAAAAAGTAAAGTCAAAAAGTTCATGCATTTCTACTCCAAGTGCATCGGCGAGTATTTTCATTGTCTTAATTGTAACATTAGCCTCTCCTCGTTCAATTTGTCCGATATAATTAAAATTCATATCAACTTTCTCGGCAAGCTTCATTTGGGAAAGTTTTTTAGATTTTCTTATATAAGCCAGTTTTGCACCAAACTTTTTTTCTAAATTGTCATTAACGCTCATAATAAGTATAGTATTAGCATTAACATTAACCTATTTCTAATTGTTTTGAACCAACTTTTACTAGTTAATAACTGTTAAGATTTGTAAAACTTTAAAATAAAAATAACAAAATTTATTTTCTTTGTATTTTAATAGTTTATGAATATGAAATAATAGTTGATAGCTATTAATCAGAAAGGACATATAAGTATGAAAGTTTTACCAATCACAAGTTTAGCGCCGGTTACACCGAAATATTCCGTTAAAAACAGCGGATTAAAGTTTGACACTCCGATTGATACTTTTGAAAAAGAAGAGAATGAGTATAAAAACGCTGTTTCTTTTCAAGGATTAAATGCCCGCGGTATAGTCAAGCAGCGCGGACTTTTGTTCCATATTACAAGCCTTCCCGCTCATCGTTCTTATTGTGGACAGTTTGGTGACCCTCAAACGACAAAATTTATTAACTGGTTGAAAGATGCAAAACAGACTCACTGGATAATGAATCCGTTGAATGCTTTAGATAACTCTCTTTGTCCGTACGGCTCACGCGGACGTTTTAGCAGAAATAAATTTATTGTTAATCTGAACAAACTGACAGGAAAAGAGTATGGAAAAATTTTGAAACCCAAAGAGCTTCCTGACGATATTACAGCGCCGGAATTTACGCTGGAAATGTTGGAAAAACAAAAAAATCCGAGATTTGAACTTGCTTTTTCCAGATTTAAAAAATTGCCGAATGATGCGCCAATAAAAAGAGAATATAATAAGTTCTCTGAACAAAATGAGAGCCTCTGGCTTGACGATTATGCTAATTATGAGGCGTTATCTCACAGTTTCGGTCCGTACTGGACAAAATGGCAAAAAGATTTGTAGACTGCACCGGAGGCTGCAAAAAAAGCAGGGGTAAGTCTCCAGGATAGAATTTTAAAAGTCTTAGACGGGAAAGTTTCTAAAGAAGAATATGAATATCGCGTTAATTTGTATAAATTTGAGCAGTTTTTATATGATAAGCAATTTAATGAAATGACAGAAGAGTTAAATAAAAACGATATTCGTTTAATTTTAGATTTGCCTGTAGGCATAGGTTCAGAGGGACCTGATGTTTGGGGCAAAAAAAATATGTTTCTTCTGGATAAGAATTTTAAGCCGGCTAAATTAAGCGGCTGTCCCCCGGAAGAAGCATATCCATATACTCAGGTATGGGGACAACCGTTGTATAATTATGATTCTTCTGATTTATGGGATTATCAGGAAGCCTCAATAAAACAACTTCTCAAAAATGCTGATTTACGATTAGATCATTTTGTCGGATACATTAATAGAGCGGCTATTCCTACAGAGTATAAAAAAGCAGACGGAACCATCTTAAAAGGCAATGATATCTTTAAGCCAGTGGAAGAAGGCGGTATGGGAAGCGGATTCTTTGATAATAGCTGGATTGAGGATATTTATAATAAAAGAAGTCCGAAAGGCGAAAATATTTTTGAAATATTCGTAAGAGTAGCAAAAGAATTAGGCAAAAAACCTGAGGATACCTATATATTAGAAGATTTTGGCCCATTAGGAAATACAAAATTATACAAAGATTTTTATAAAAAATACGGTAAAAATTTTACGAGCCAGCAGGTTCCTGTCGGGATGAATATTTGCGACCCGAAAAATCGTAAGGCAATGAAGCCAAATGTTGCCATTCTGACCGGAAATCACGATATGCCACCATTAAGAGAATTTGTAGATAAACTTACCTCTGAGACTAAAACAAAACAGGATAAAAAACTGCAAAAACAGTTTGAGACATTCTGCAAGGATGAATTGAAGCTTACAGATGAAGAAATGAAAAATAAAGATTCAATATTCAGTAATCTTATGAAATGGCATTATACAATGAATGTAAAACAGGTTCAGACAACGCTTCAAGACGCTCTGGGAATATATTTCAGACCGAATATCCCTGGATTCTGGAATGGTTCGACAGATAAATTTTTGATGAAAACAACGCCAGAGGCTTTACTGCCGTTTTGGAGCAGAGTTTTTCCGAAAGATTTTCTTTCACGTGATAATCAAAGCGGTATCAATCCTGGATACAAGAAGCTGGCTGATAAATTTATTCAAATGATGAAAGATTTATATCCGAAGGAAAAATAGGATTCTGAACGGTATTATTCTACACAAGACAAAGCTTAAGAATATACAGCTTAGGGGTTAACAGTTATTAGTATTTCTAATAGCTGTTAATTTTTATGTAATTTGTGTCGTTATTTTTGTCAAAAAGATGAGAAAAGTTATTGTCAGGCAATGCCTGACCTGCTAATGGCGGTTAATTATTAATTAGAGAGCAGTGCCTTTAACTAAAAAACGACCCCGTTTTTTCAAACAGGGCCGTTTTATCGTAAAATGTCAAACTACTTGATTTCAACAACAGCGCCGGCAGCTTCAAGCTGTTTCTTAAGTGCTTCAGCTTCATCTTTCTTAACGCCTTCTTTAACAGCCTTAGGAGCAGCTTCAACTAAATCTTTAGCTTCTTTTAAACCAAGACCTGTGATAGCTCTAACTTCTTTAAGAACTGCGATTTTCTTATCAGCAGGAACAGAAGCTAAAACTACGTTAACAGCAGCATCAGCATCTTCAGCCGGAGCAGCAGCGGCAGCTGGAGCAGCAGCAACAGCTACAGGAGCAGCAGCAGATACGCCGAATTTTTCTTCCATAGCTTTTACTAATTCAGCTGCTTCTAATAATGTTAATTTTTCAATTGATTCTAAAATTGATTCGATACTCATTGTTTTTTCTCCTTTATTCTTAAATTTTTAGTGTAATACATTTTTTGTTTTTGCTTAGCCGAGTTATTTAGGCGGATAACTTGGAGCATTTCCTTATTTACCCCTTCACCCATTTACTCCTACCCTAAGCGGCTTTTTGATCTCTAACAGCAGCAATAGCTCTGACAAGAGATGACATAACAGCATTGACAGAGTTTGCAATACCAGAAGCCGGAGAGTTGATACATCCAAGCATTTTTGCGTAAATTTCTTCTTTTGAAGGAAGAGTTGCAAGAGCTTTTGCTTCTTCTGCGCTCATTAATCTGCCATCCATTGCAGCTGCAATGATTTCGCCTTTTTTTGTTTCTTTGATAAATTGTGATAAAGCCTTAGCCGGTGCTACCTGATCTTCAAAACCAAATGCTATTGCAATCGGGCCTTCAAGCTTTTCAGCTAACACTTCGTAAGGAGTGCCTTTGATAGCGATTTTTGCAAGGGTGTTTTTTGTAACCATATAGTCACCACCATCTTTTTGAAGAGCTCTTCTAAGCTTGGTGATTTCTTCTACTGTCATTCCCTTGTATTCGGTAACAATTGCAACTTGTGCTTTATCAATTTTTTCTCTGATAAGTGCAACCTTATCTTCTTTGAAAGCTTTTGTTGACATTTTTTGCTCCTTTGTTTGTATATTTATTTTCGACCTTAATCATACTAAAAAGATTTTGCAATCTTTTATTTTCTAATCGCAAAATCTACACTAACTTAAGCTATTTATATTTATTTAAGCCTTGGGGAGAAATTCGAATCACATATTTAGAATAAGACCTATCTAGTTTTTCCGTCTTTCCCGCCCGGGTGTAATCTCGGCTAGCTTGTTTTCAATTTAAATCCTAACGAAAGGATACTAACTGTCTGCGATTATATTAATAATTTAACAAAAGCAAAATCTTAAGTCAAGAGGATTAAAGCTGCGTAATTGTTAAGTTTTATAAATTTCTATAAAGATTTGTAAAAAAATCACAAGAAACAGTTTACTTTTGTTATATAGTGTTGCAATAATGTTATTGTAAGAAGTATATATCACAAATCTAATAAGTAACGAATATTTATGCAATATTCGGAAGTACATGGAATGTACGTTTTGATTAAGTGGCGCAGGCAAAGGATGCAGGCAAGCTTATGAAAAAATGTGTAGAGAATCGTTTAAAAAACAAGGGTAACTAAACGGGATAAACTTATTAGAAGAGAGGGTATATCAAGAAAGCCTCGATGGAGGCAAAGGTGAGGGCAAGGTCCGAACCTGAATAAGTACATATCAATAATAAGGAGAGAAATCTAAGAGAAAAAGAGAAGAAGCCGTTGAAATACTATACATATTTTCGGATATCGGTGGGTGTTAAGGATTAATCAGGGACAGTAATCCGCAAGGAGTTTTCCTGTATGTTCGCAGACCGTCATTCTGAGGCTGGTGGAATAAAGCGTTTTTCGTTTAGGCGTAATTTATTGAAAGCCGAAGAATCTCGGGGTTAAGATAGAGACCCCTCACCCGCATCCGTAGCTTTCGCCTCAAGGCTCAAGCACGCCTGCTCCCTCTCCCGCAGGGGGCGAGGGGAGATGCAAGCTAGTAGGAAGTGATAGGTATAGTAGTTCAAAAGGGCTTAGTTCAGGCTGTCTGTTTTTCTAAAAACAAACAGTCACGGGGAAAACTGCGCCAAAATTCGGTGTATGTATTCCGACTATCGCAAATATAACGAGTGCTGCACAACGGATGTGCAGTTTGGGGTAAGCTGCGCCTTTTGTTTGGGGGCGTAATTTGCTCCGCCAAAGTACATATCAAAGAAAGAGAGAAAGGAGATTCAACTATGGCACTCACAATCAACACAAACATTTCGTCAATCATTGCTCAAAGAAGTTTGAACAGTGCGACAACCAACTTGAACACATCTTTAGAGAGGATGTCGACAGGTTACAAAATCAACCACGCAAAGGATAACGCTGCCGGTTATTCAATTGCAAGTATGTGGGAAACTCAATTAGGTTCATTAGATGTTGCTGCTGATAACGCAGCTACTGGTTCTGACTTACTTACTACTGCTGAACAAAGCTACGGTTTGTTATCAGACCACTTGCAGCGTATCAGAGACTTGACCGAACAAGCTGCAAACGGAACTTATGCTTCTGCTTCATTAAAGGCTATTCAATCAGAAATTGAAGCAAGATTAGATGAAATTACACGTGTGGCTCTAAACTCTGAATTTAACGGTATTAAATTAATGGCTTACCAATCTGACGGCGTTCCCGCCGGTGTTGGTATTACATTATCCGGTATTAACTTACAGGTTGGTCTTTATGCTGAAGAAAACAGTGTAATCAATTTGGATGTAAGCTTATTCACAAGTGCTACCATTAGCGGATTATTTTCAAAGATTGCCAAGGCCGGAACTCCAAGTGATAGTACTACTCCTGCCACTCTGGATGAAATGATAGAGCAGGCAAGCAACGGGAAATATGGCAACCTTGAAGCAGCTGTTACTGCTGACGAAACCGATAATTTATTAAACAGAGTCTTTGCAGCAGCATGCAGTTCATTAGTTTATGATGCTGATACAGGTGAATATTCTCTTGCATCTGATAGTGATACGCACTTTGGAGCTAAAGAGATGTTAGGTTTCTTGGATGCTGCAATAGATGATATTTCATCACGTGTAACCAGAATCGGTGCTGCTCAAAACAGGGTAGAATCAGCTATCACAGCTCTGGATGTACAGTCACAAAACCTGACATCATCATTATCTACTCTAAGAGATACTGATGTTGCAGAAGAATCTTCTAACTACATTCAGTCCCAGATTCTACAGCAAGCTTCAGCAACTCTGTTAGCAACTGCAAACCAGACACCAAGTATTGCATTGAACTTAGTGTAACGGCAGGTGATTTATGGAGAAAGCTAAAATTTCTCGTGCGGTTGTTGGTTAGGGAGTTGATGATAAAGGAGAGCATCGTTTATAACGGTGCTCTTTTTTTATTTATAAATTTGACTAAGTTCTATGCTAATATCAGTAATTATTTGTAACAATAATTTACGATTAGTACTTGTAAAATAAAACCTTTTAAGGTAGACTGAAATTACACTGGTAGAAAGAAGGAAATAGAATTATGTCAAAACAATGTGAAGTATGCGGCAAAAAGCCTTTAAAAGCAGCTAAATTAACATTTTCTCATAAACAAATCGTAAAAAGGCAAACGCCAAATTTACAAGAAATTAGAGTTAATGTAAATGGTCAAGCAAAGAAAATGACAGTTTGTACCTCTTGTTTAAAAGCTGGTAAAGTACAAAAAGCTGTATAGTCAACTTTGGTAAATTTGTATGCTAATAAACCTCTAAGTAAAAGCTTGGAGGTTTATTTTGTTAAGTTTTGTAACGATTTTTATAATTTATGAAATTTGATAAAATTTATATACTTTATATACATGTAAGATGAATAAAAAAATAAGGAGACTCGATATGTCAACAGAAGTAAATGCAAATGTATTAAAGACTTTTTTATCAAATAATCTTGGTATTCGTAAATTGGATCAAAACCAGGCACAAAAATATGATATAGATGCTGATAAGTATGCAGAAGTTGATAAAGACGAAAATGGTATTGAAATAGATGAAATACTTCAAGATAGTGATTTGTATGAACAATTTGCAACACTCTATCTGGAAGAACAAGATAAAGCGAATTCTGCAGATGCAGAGAAAGAGAAAGAAGAAGAGGCTAAAGTAAAGGACAAAGGCGAGAGCAAAGCATAAAAGAGAATTATAAGGTATTTGTATTTAAGCGGGAAATGTATTCCCGCTTTTTTATTATTTATTCTCCTCTATTCGTTTGATTACAAATTTGAATAAATATTTTAAACTTATATTGTTAATGGGGAGAGATATGGTTAAATCAAATTTAAAAGAGAAAAAAAATAAAGCAGCAGTTCTTAAGATTGTAGATGAAAATGCAGTAAAAACAACTGCATACAGTGATATTAATCTTAAAAAATGGCGTGATTATGAACATATTAAAACAGATACTTTATGGGAGTTTCCTGTACGCTTAAAAGAGGGCGGGCATTCAAATGAGTATCATGGTAATTATATTCCTCAAATTGCCCAGCAAATATATGAACGGTTTACAAAAAAGAATGATATCGTCTTAGACTTATTTTTTGGCTCCGGAACTTCGGGAATAGAAGCTGTAAATATGAATAGGCGTTGCATAGGTGTTGAATTAAAAGAGGATTTGGCAGAAAAAGTCTCTGAAAAATTCACTCCAAAACAGCTTGTAACTGATGTAAATATTATTTGTGCAGATTCTGCAAGCGAGCTGGCTAAAGATAAAATCCAAGCCAGACTGGATATTATGGGGAGTAAGCAGGCCCAGCTTTTAATGCTTCATCCGCCATATGACGATATTATAAAGTTTTCTGATAAAAAGGAAGATTTATCCAATTGCGCAACTACGGAAGAATTTTACGAGCTTTTTGAAAAAGTTGCAAGAAATGGCTATGATTTGTTGGAAAAAGGTCGTTTTGCCTGTTTGATAATTGGTGATAAATATGCAAATTCGCAGCATATTCCTTTAGGATTTGAATGTATGGCACGTATGAATAAACTGGGGTTTATAACTAAAGCTATTATAGTAAAAGACGTTCAAGGCAATGAAAGAGCAAAGGGCAAGACTGCTAATCTTTGGCGTTATAGAGCTTTAGCCGGTGGATTTTATATTTTTAAGCATGAATATGTTATGGTATTTCAAAAGATATGATAAAACAAGTTGATGACGGTATTTTGGTGCGAATTAGAATTTTGCCCGGAGCTTCCAGAAATGAAATTGTATTTGATGAAGATTTTGTAAAAATCAAAATCGCGGCTCAGCCGGTAGAAAATAAAGCAAATAAAGCTCTGATAGAATTTTTATCAAAACATTTTAGACTTCCCAAATCCAGTATAAAGATAATAAAGGGCGAGAATACTAAAGAAAAAACACTTTTATTTTCTACTGATGATTCAGAGAAGAAAAATTTTATAATTTCTCAATTGACAAAATAGCTTAAAAAATATACTATAGATATAAAAGGAAAATTTTGTATGTATAAGCGCTGGTATGATGTAGATCCTACAATAAGTTTAGCAGTAAGTTTAATGCGTAATGCAAATATAATGACGCAGTATAAATGTGCAGATTTAATTGTGCAGAAATCTAAAGAAAATGGGATTGATTTGGCAGATAATATTTTGGCAGATGCGTTTACTTATGTGCTTAGGCGTTGGTATGATACGGATCAAAAGATTGCTGAAGCTTTTGAATATTTGAAGTGTTTGCCGCTGGAAATCCAAAAAGAAGTTGCGCTTGAAATAATAAATCTATTACAGGAAGAGGAAGTAAAGTAGTTTAATGAGTTCTCTTTGGCACATCTGCTTGAATCCGGCGTTTATATCAGTAGTATTACTTTGTATTTTATGCCTAAAAAAAGTAAATGTACTTTTGGCAATAATTATTTCAACTTTGGTGGCTGGATTGGTAGCCGGAATTAATGTAAAAGATGTCATGCATATATTTATTTCCGGTATGGGTGATAATTCTGAAACTGCATTAAGTTATATTTTATTAGGTGCTTTTGCTGCTACAATGGCGCATTCGGGGTTTACAGATGTAATTTCTACTAAAATTACAAATGTAGTCTCTGGTAATAAGGTGGTGTTATTACTAATTCTAACACTAATAGCAATGGCTTCACAAAATATAATACCTATTCATATAGCTTTTATCCCCATTATTATTCCGCCATTGTTAGGAATAATGAATAAGCTTAAAATTGACCGGCGTGCTGTTGCCTGCGTACTTGCTTTTGGCCTTAAAATGCCTTATATTACTATTCCTGCCGGCTTTGGTTTGATATTCCAAAATCTTATTGCTGATAATATGATTCAAAATGGAGTTTATGTTATGAGAAATGATATTTGGAAGTATAATTCAATTTTAGGCTTGGGTATGGTTGCAGGGCTTTTGATTGCTGTATTTATAAGTTATAGAAAACCGCGTATATATGAGGATAAACCTCTTGCTAATATTGTTTCTGGCGGTAATAATAAATTTTTACCCAAACATTGGATTGTATTACTTGCGGCATTGGCTACTTTTATTGTGCAGCTTTTAACACAATCATTGCCATTAGGTGCTTTGGTCGGTTTGGGCATAATTTTTACATGTCGTGTTGTACCTCAGGATAAAATGGATCATATGATGAATGAAGGTATTTATTTGATGGGATATGTTGCCTTCGTTATGCTTGTTGCTGCCGGCTTTGCATCCGTTTTAAAAGAGTCTGGTGCTATTAATTCTCTTATATCTTCTGTGGTTACTTTTATGCCGGAAAATATTCTAATAACCTCTTTAGTAATTCTTATAATGGGCTTATTTATTACTATTGGTATAGGAACGTCTTTTGGCACCATTCCTATACTTGCAGTGTTGTTTATTCCTGTATGTATTCATATGGGATTTAACACAGCCCAAATAGTTATTTTATTATCAGCAGCAGCTGCTTTAGGTGATGCTGGTTCTCCGGCTTCGGATACAACGTTAGGCCCCACAGCAGGTTTAAATGCTGATGGTCAGCATAACCATATTTTTGATACCTGTATTCCGACTTTTCTCCATTATAATATTGCTTTAATTTTATTTGCGCTTCTAGGTATCTGGATTTTTGCTTAATTATTAGTTCAATCCATAATCAAAGTCTTCTTGGATGTTACTTGAAAGCATTGATTGAAGTGATTCCATATACGCATTAACTTCTTCTAATTCAGCACTATTTGTAGTAATTTGTGAGTCAATTACTGTTTCCCAAGCAGTTAGCTCGTCGAACTGTTCTTGGTATTTTGCAGTAATTTTATCAATTTCTTCTTCAAACTCAGGGATTTCAGTATAGTCTGTATATTCGCCTTGTAAACTTTCATCTTCTTCAAATAAAGTTTTAAAATAATCTCTAACAGAATGAGATTCTGCATTTTTCAAAGATTGAGCATCTGCCTGAGAATATGTTGCGAGTGATTTTTTGTTCTGAAGCTCGGTAATCTCAAGGTTAAGAGCGTTTCTTCTTAACTTATAGCTTAATAATGTTTCGTGTAAATTTGCGATTGCCATCTTTGTTCACCATCATTTTAAATCTTACATATATATAAAGTATTTAAAATTTATTTGATTTCACAAAGAATAAAAACTGTTACATTTCTTTACATTATCTTTTCTTTAAGATTCAGAGACTTAGAAGCATTTACAGCCAGAGTATCACATCTTTCATTAAATTCATGACCGGCATGCCCTTTTACCCAAATAAATTCCACATTATGCGGCTCTTTTGCTTTCAAAAGTCTTTGCCAAAGCTCAATATTTTTTACCGGAGATTTGCCAGCCGTTCTCCACCCTTTCTTTATCCAGCTGTCAATCCAATTGTTATTAAAAGCATCTACGACATATTTACTATCAGAATATAGAGTAACATCACAGGGCTTTTTGAGAGCTTCAAGCCCTGAAATAACTGCAAGGAGTTCCATTTGATTATTGGTTACACTTTTAAAGCCTTCTGAAAGCTCTTTTTCATGCTTAATTCCATTTTTATCAATATGTACCAAAATTGTACCAAAACCTCCGGGACCGGGATTACCGCTGCAAGCCCCATCAGTATATATATTTACATGAATTCTATTATCTGCCACTTTTACGCTGCAACACCTTTTATTTCAGATATAAGGTATTTAGCAACCCATTCAAAATCCTTATTGTTGTTAGCGGCTTTTTTTAGATATTCAACAGAAGCCTCGCCAATTCTGATAAGTGTCATAGCAACGACACCGCGCTTAACGCCTTTTACAACCTGTAGTTGATTAACAAGTTCCGGAACAACAGCCGTACCTTTATCTACTAAAATATTTTCAATTTTGTTTTTAGTTGTGTTGTCTGCTGTTTCTAATTTGCCAAGCATTTCTTCTACTGATTGCATATCTTTCTCCTTCATATTTCATTCGTTCTTTGCATTATTATTATAGACTAAATTTTTTCTAAACTAAGATTTCCTTATATAATCTTAATATCCATATTAAGATTACTTAAAATATGTAAAGAAAGACTGTTTATTTTTTTTCTGCAGTTATAATAGTCCAGGCACCCTGTGTATCGACGTTGTAATTTGTATAATTTGTATCCAATTCTTTTATTAAACAGTTTTTTATATGTGAAAATGTCAAAAACATTTCCGGAATTTTTGAATTATTAGAATTTAAATTAATAAAATTTTCATTAAAAAAACTTACACTGTCTAAAAAAATAACGGAAACTAGCTGACCTTTATTTATGTTGTTTAGAATTTTTGCCGGATTGTCTTTATATTCATGACGATTAATTTTGCTTATAAAATATGTGTTTTTGCATGTTAAATCAATATAGCGTAAGAATCTGTCAGGTTCATAATATGTGAATACTATGCAGTCAGGATTCCTATGTTTAAGAATTTCTGCAGGAATCTTATGGCCTTCGCTGCGTTGTATTTTAGTTACATAATAGGGGCTAAAAAATGCCGCTGTGTGTATAGAAAGAAATAAGAGGAATAGTATAATTCCCGTTTTTTTTATTGTATTAAAACCTAAAGACAGTATTAAAATAAATGCCGGAAGTATTTCTATTGAATATTTTGTTATAAAAACGATTTTGCCTGTTATAGATAAGATTGACATTACCAATATTGTAAACAGACAAACAATACTTAACCCCTTTAATTTCCTGATTCCGGCTGCAAACGGTATAATAGCAGTCAATAATGAAAGAATCATCCAGACGGATTTAGCTTTATGATAGAAAAAAACAGGTGGTGCATTAACATTATTTGTAAGTATAGGTGAGAAAAAGTCAGAGAATAAAAATAAAATATTTGTATAACTGAAATTCCCCCACCATTGCGAAGCTGGAAGCATTCTTAGAATATTTATTCCCCAAAAACAGCATAATATTGCGCAAAATAGGCCTGTCAACAAAATTACAGCTGTTATCTTTTTTTTCTTGTAAATAATATATATAGTATTAAAAAAAACAAAAACTATGCCAAGAACATGTGTTGTAACGATTAAAGCACATGAGATAATGTAGCCCGTAATATTTAACTTGGAATTTGTTTTAAGTAGTCGTATCGTGAAAAGAAGTAATAGAGTTGTAAATAGAAATAATAATGAATAAAATCGAACTTCTTGTGAGTAATAAATTAAAAATGACAGCACTGATGTTATAGAAGCAGCAATTAACCCTATTTTTTT
This sequence comes from Candidatus Gastranaerophilales bacterium, assembly GCA_944322835.1. GTDB lineage: Bacteria > Cyanobacteriota > Vampirovibrionia > Gastranaerophilales > Gastranaerophilaceae > CAG-196. Next base: position 16,364 of record CALUQF010000002.1, read on the forward strand.
TGAAAATTCTTTTCCTGCAAGATACATAACCGGAATCGCCAGTACTCCAGGAATTAGTGATGTTAACCTGAGTATTAAATCTGAACAGTGAGAAAAAGGTTTAAGGTATAAATAATAGAGCGGCATATGGCATTGTTTAAGCACTTCTTCCCAAAAGCCGCTATTAAACGGTGTGTTTGCAACATACCAGCTCACATATTCATCGTTCCATAAACCTTCGGGTTTATTTATGAAAGTCAATCTTAATAATAAGCCCAGAAATATTATAAAAAATAGCAACTTGCTCCCCTCTTAATATTTATATATAATATTTTACATGACCAAGCTGATTATTCAAATACCTTGTTTTAATGAGGAGAGCACATTATTAACAACACTAAACGCTCTCCCCAAAAAAATTCAAGATATTGACGAAATTGAAGTTCTCGTGATTGATGACGGGTCTGAGGATAAATCTGCAAAAATTGCTGCTGATTGGGGTGCAAGTGTTCTTGAAATCAAACCGAACAGAGGACTTGCCAATGCGTTTAGAAGTGGAATTGCAGAGGCTTTAAGGCTAGGTGCAGATATTATTGTTAATACTGATGCTGATAACCAGTATTGTGCAGATGATATTGAAAAACTTGTTAAGCCGATTCTTGTGGGGAAGGCTGATATTGTAATTGGTGCAAGAGATATTTATTCAATAAAAGAATTTTCTCCAATGAAAAAGCTTTTTCAAAAAATAGGTTCCGCTGCTTTAAGGCTCTTGTCCTCTGCTCCTGTAGAAGATGCACCCAGCGGATTTAGAGCTTTTTCTAAACAAGCGGCAATTAGATTAAATGTTTTTGATAATTATACTTATACGATGGAAACACTGCTTCAGGCGGGTGCAAAAGGACTAAAGATTGTATCTGTGCCTGTTAGGGTAAATTCTATGCTGCGTAAATCCCGATTGGTAAAAAACATATTTGATTATATTTTTAAATCAATGAAAACTACAATAAGGATGTTTATTGTTTACCGCCCTTTTAGATTTTTTATATCAATAGCTTCGATTTTAGGTATTGTTGGTTTAATGCTTGTTACAAGATTTTTATATTTTTATATTCAAGGTAACGGTAACGGACATATTCAGTCACTTATTTTTGCTGCAATATTCTTAATTTCAGCTGTTCAAATCGGAATTATAGCAATTCTGGGTGATTTGCTTTCTATTAATAGAAAATTAATTGAAGATATTCAGACAAGAATAAAGAAAATTGAGCTTAATAAATAAGAAAAAACCGCTTTGGGAAGAAGCGGCTAAAGAAAAGGGAAAAAGGGAAATGGGAATTTGGGGTGAAAATAAGTAGAATAAGTTTTTATTTACTACCCCGGTTTGTAAACTTATTAACTAAATATACCAAAGGTTCTTTCAATGTTGTCATCTCTTACCTTGCTGATTGATTCCATTTCTGTAGTAATAGATGTTCTTTCTGTTTCTAATTTACTTAAATCATTATCAAATTTGGTATCTTTTGTATTTATATCACTTAATTCACGTTCATATTCTAATTCTGCTTTCTTTAAATCTGTTTCATCAGATACTTCTTGTAGATAACTTGAACCTGTACTTGTTGCTACGCTTGTGTCATCCCATTCATTAGTATCCGGATTAAACTCAGAAATAAGTACGCGGCCTGATTGTACCATGTTATTGAACCATTCATTTGCTTCTTTACCTGAAACGTATTGTGGTTCTATTACTTGGCAGCCTCCATTTTCCTGAATTGCTGCGTATAATGATACATAATAATTAAACTTTTCCTCTATTGACTGCCAGGTCATATCATCATAAACCTTGTTATTTTCCTGATCTGCCAATACGACTTCCTGACTATCATTTTTGTTTAAGTTCATGTAATTAAAGATTTCATCACCATACTTCTCATAAAGCATATCTCTAAAATTGGTCAAAGCTTGACTCTTTGAAGCAAGATCTTCGGAATTTTCAATTTCATCATATGCTGCAACTAAGTCTGTATCATCTTGATGCTCACTAAATACTAATTCTTCCATATCAGACATTGTTACAAAATCATTGTCATATTGATTAGTGCCACCAATAAATTCCGCATTACCAACGGTATCTCCGCCAGCTGCTCCCTCATCAAAACAGAAACAACCATCAAAGCCTACCATCGCCCAAGCAAATGTATATTTGTCTGATTCATATTTTTCATACATTTCTGCAGTATTTTCATCAACAATAAGCTTACCTGTTTTTGCATCTGTCAAAATATATTGAGTGCATCTGCTGCTATCGTATCCGCAGACAGTAGAAAAATTTGCATCTACAAAATTTTTGGAACCGTCACTATTATAGAATGCGACTTGAATTTTCTTGGCATCTAATGCATCACAATAGGCTTGGTACACTTCGTCTTTTTGTGTAGCCAAAGCTATTTTCTGGCTCTCGATATTTTGTGCTTTGTACTCAATATCATGGAGTCGGCTCGTTAGAGTTAATAATCTAGCTTGTGATGCTGCCATTCCCATTGTTGTTCGTAGTCCTTTGTTTATTTTTCCCTTGTTTAATATTGTTAACGGCATAATTGCATTAAAACTTTAGCTTTTTATAAAATATTGTTACAAATCTTTACATGTCATATAAAATTGCAAAAAAAAACTTCTCAAATGAGAAGCCAGAAAATTAGTTAGGAAGGGATTTTAGGGATTAATTTTTTTTATTTACATCTTACATGTATATAAAGTATATAAAATATCCCCAATTTCGCCAGTTGTTTTATTTGTTACAATTCTTAATATTTATATGCGGCTTAATAACCTTTTGTATTCGTTTATTAGTAAATTTTTGGGCGGATAATTTTCTACTATATCCCAGGGGAGGGCCTCTTGCAGCTCAAATCCGTTTATAGCTTTAAAAATATCCGGCTTAGTTTCTTTTAAAGCTTTTTTATATGCTCCGATATTTTCACCATTTTTGTATACAGCAGTCAGAAATTCCGCAAGATTTTCATCTCCCCTTGAAAGAATTGTTTGCCAGTAATCCCATTTAATACTGGAGAATTTTGATTTTACTCCGATTTTTGCAAGTTCTTTTTCCAGAAACTTTTGTTTTTTTTCTAATGTTTTGGACTCTTCTCTTTTTGCCCATTGAAAAGGCGTTTGCGGTTTGGGAACGAACGTGGAAAATGAAAATTCTATACTAAACCCTTTATTCTCAGCTTTTATTTTTTTTGCAAGATTTAAAAATTCTTGAATATCATCATCTGTTTCATTCGGAATCCCTATCATAGAATATATTTTGAGCCCTTTTAAGCCGTTTTCACGTGCAATTTTAACCGCATTTAATATTTGTTCTTCTTTTAAATTCTTGTTAATAAATTTTCTTAAGCGTTCACTCGCAGCCTCAATAGCAATTGTGGAATGCTTTTGGCCTCCTTTAACAAGAATTTGCACCATTTTAGGAGTTACAGAGTCTGTTCTTAGAGAGGAAATCCCGAGCTCAATATTTATTCCGCTGTCGATTTTTTGTTCGATATATTCCATAATGTTTTCAAATTGCGGATGTGCACTTATTTGCGCTCCGAGAAGTGCTATCTTATTTGTATAATTTAAACCCAGTTCTATTGCATCAATGATTTTTTCGTATTCATAATATCTGAAAGGCAGGTTTATATATGAGGCTGTGCAAAAAGCACATCTATTCATACATCCCCGTGCTATTTCTATAATAAATGTGTCTTTAAAATAGCTTTTATCGCTAAGAATTGGGGTATATATTACATTATCCAGCTTTGCAGTATATTTTTTTACCGATTTTTGCGGGATATAAATCCCATCAACGTCAGCTAATAATTCCAGAGCGTGTTTTTTGTTGTTGCTTTTCAATATATCTAATACCCTTGTAAACGTATTTTCTCCATCTCCTGCAATCATAAAGTCAAAAAATTTCTCATATGGGCGCGGATTTGTAGTGATTACAGGACCGCCGGCAAATATAAGCGGATGGGATTCGTCTCTTGAGTTAGAATAAAAAGGAATGTCTAATTTTTCCAGAATATTAAAAACTCCGATAAAATCAAAATCGAACGACATTGAAAAGGCTATAGCATTAATACTACGAATAGACGGAATATTGTCGGTATATGCCCTTATTGCATTTATTCCGTCTCTCATATCAGCCTCTCTATAAAGCCATAAATACCCGAGAGAGGCCATTGCAAAAGATTCCGGCGCCGGATAGGCCATTAATAGGTTATAATTTCCGGTATTTGGAGTGTATAAAAACTTTTCCATCAGTTAATATTCTTTATGTACAATTCTTCTATTAGCACGCATACGGTAGCAGCAATTGCCGGTGCAAAGATTACACCTATTACACCCAGATATTGTGCTGTAACAAATAAAAAGAAATATATAATAAGCGGATGTAAATCGAGAAATTTACCGAATATATACGGTCTTATCAAATTGTTTTCCGCCCATTGTGCAATCATAAAAACGACAATAATCATGGCAATAGTGAAAGGTCCCATCTTATATGCCATAAGTATTGCAATTAAAAGTCCTATAGCCGGACCTATTACAGGGATTAGGTCTAATACTGCATTTATAATACCGAGTATAAGCGCATAATCGACTCTCAATATCATAAGTCCGATTGTCATAATTATACCAACGCTTGCTATTGTCACTATTTGCGCCAGAACATAACCGCCGATTTTTTTAGAGATAACCTCTATTATATCATCAGCCTTGCTTTTCAACTGACGCGGGAAAAGGCTCAGGTATGTCTTTTTTACAACCTCTTTATCAGACATGAAATAGTAAATTATAATACAAGCGGCCAAAAAGTATACAATAGCAGAGGCAAAACCCATACTAAAATCAATAGAGCTGTTTACAAATTTTGTCGTAAAATTTGATGTAGATGATATTACCGCGCCTAAGTCAAGCTGGCTTAGCATTGTCTTATTAAGAAGAGGCGTAGAAACCAAAAATTCTTTGACTGTCGCAATATGCTCCGGTAGTTGTACAAGGAATGATTTTATCTGGTGCCCTCCCATAACAAACATTGGAACAAGAAACAAAGCTGATACTAAAAGCACACCGCCTAAAACAAGACTTGAAGCCAAAGGGCGTTTAATTTTTTTTGTACAAATTTTATCTACAAGAGGATTCAAAGAGCAAGCTATTACGTATGATGCAAAAAACAGTATTGCAATATCTTTGATTTTAGTAACAAAGATCAAAAACAGTATAGCTATTATAAAAAAAATTATATTTTTTACTGTAATATATTTTTTTACAAAAACATCAAACATAACCGCGCTCCTTATCCTTTTTGATGATTTTATCATAAAATCATCTATGTTAAAATGTTTGCATGGATAATTTATTAGAAATAAAGAATTTGACAGTTGAATATAAGAGTATTTCTAACGGAGATACCAATATTGTGAGAGCTGTTGATGATGTTTCACTAAACATACATCAGGGAGAAATCTATGCTCTTGCCGGTGAATCCGGCTGCGGGAAATCTACACTTTCAAAAGCAATAGTAAAACTTATGAAACCGCTCTCTGGCGAAATATTATTTGAAGGAAATGATATTTATAAGCAGACAATAGAAGAGAAAAAACAGTACCCGTCTAAGGTCCAGATGGTTTTCCAGAATCCTTACTCAAGTCTGAATCCTAAAATGAAGATAAAAGATATATTAATTGAGCCTTTAGATATAAATACAAAATATTCCAAAATGAGAAAAAAGGCCTTAATTAAGCAGGTTTTAGAAGATGTAGGACTAAGTGAGAGCGCATTAGACTTGTATCCTCATGAGTTTTCAGGCGGACAAAGACAGAGAATTGCAATAGCCCGGGCTCTTGTATTAAACCCAAAACTCCTCATAGCAGATGAGCCGGTAAGCGCTCTGGATGCAAGTATTCAGGCACAGATAATAAATCTCTTAAAGGGACTTAAGGAAGAGCGGAATTTAACAATTTTATTTATTTCTCATGATTTGAATGTTATAAGATATCTGGCTGACAGGGTTGGAATAATGTATTTTGGCAGGCTTATAGAAGAAAATATTACAAGTTCAATATTTAATTTCCCGCATGAAGAATATACCAGAACCCTTTTAAATTCGGCTCCCGTTTTAAATTATTAAGCTTTGTAAATTTTTTTTATAAAATCCTAAAGTTTTTACAAAAAATGCCGATATTAATATTGTAGATAATTAAGGATGGGTTATGCGAAAACTAAAAGGAATTACAATTGATGGAGTGTGGCTGGGTGATAATGTCCGGATTAATGGACTGTTTAGGGCAATTTGTTCTCTTGCACCATTTGTTATGCCTGAATTTATCAGAACAATTAATTCTATTGATAAATTAGATGAGGCTATAAGTATAAATAAATTTAGTTTTCCAGATAATAATACTATAGAAATAGAGTTTTCTAACAGTTCTATAAGCGGCTTAGCGGATTTGTATTTCCGTCTTGAAAATGGTGCTCCAAAGTTTGCGAATAGCAGACTAGTGCTCAATAATACCGGGGTAAATGAGGGGGTAAATGGGGTAAAAGAAGAGGAAAATGCCGTAAGTGAAGATAATGTGTCTTTAAAAGAAACTGAAATTATTGATGCGGAGCAAAAGAACAATGTAATCTCTGCTACCAAGCAGGTGGAAGAAGATCGTTCGGAACCTGAACAAGAGGAATTAGAAGCTGCTGTGAATTTACCGGAAGAATCTTGTGGAAATCAAGATTTTGAGGAGAATGCAATCAAGGAAGAGGTTGAGACAATAGAAAAAGTTGAAGATATTGCTGTTGAAAATATAGAAAATGATATTAAACAGCAGGATGATATTGTTCAAACAAATAATGATGCAGGAATAACAAGAGATATGATATCCGGCATGGTTGATGAAATAATCGCAAAAGCGCCTAATTTTACTCCTGCACCTATTCAGATACAGTTAATCCAGCCGGAGAGCGCAAATATACAGCAGCCAATTGTTATACAAAATACTGTTGAAAAGGAATCTCGGCCAGAAATAACAAACAGCATACCGGAAAAACAGCCTGAAAAGCAGGAAGAATCTCTTGAAGAGACTAAACAAACGGACGAAAATACAGATGTTTATGAGATTATTGAGTCTCCGGCTGAAATATCCGATGAGCCCATAGAAGATGCAGCAGCAGCAGAAGAAGAAGAAGAAGAAGAAGAAGATATTCAAGCACAGGAAGATGAGGTATTTAATGACGATGCCGAAGAGGAGTCTGATAATGGGTTAATAGAAGAGCCTCAAGAAACTATTTCAGAAGAGCCCGAAGAAGTTTCTGAAGAAATGGATGCTGATGATACAGAAGAAATATCTGATGAAATAGAAGAAGATTTTGATGAGCCAATAGATATAGAAGATGAAGCAGTCGATATTGATACGGATGCTGACAATGGCATTGAGTGTGGAAACATTGAAAACGATTTAGAAGAAGACAATGATATTTTGGATTCAGCAAATGAAGAAGAAATTGGAGAATATCTTGCTGATTTCTATAAATCCGAAGATGATAGCGAGCAAGAAAATTCTATTCTGGATGAAAAGGCTAAAGATAATATTGCAATGCAAGCAATGCTTACAGAAATGATGATGCTTAAGGAAGAGTTAAATAAGCTCAAGTCTGAGGCAGAAGAGACTGCTGAAAACAAAGAAAGTGTAAAGCCAACTCTGAGCGAGTTTTTTGGAGACAATGAACCTCTATATAACGATATTGAAGATGAAGATGCCGATTTTAAGATTATGGCAGGCGGTACAAGAATAAATGCGAGTATATTGGATGAAGATATGTTTATAGCAGGAAACAAATTATACAGATGGGGCGATACTCTCTATTTAGATGAATAAATGGACTTTAACGGCACTTTCATTGTTCCTGCAAGTGTCTTATATTTTTCATCTTTGTATAGGTAAATATCTATAACATATTGTTCCAGCTCTTTTTTAGTAAATATATTTTTGCCAAATACAATTTCCATATCCGGAGTTTCTCCGCCATTAGAATATAATGGAGATTTAGGGTTTGCATAAGTTATAGTTTTTGTCTCCCTGATTCTATCTTTTTGTCTTAATACAAAATCCGCTTTCAAATGTTTGATATCATTATTTGAAATATTTTTTAATTTGTATTGTGCTCTCAATTTGTACTTAAACCAGAGCTTACGGACAATAAATGAATCCAGTTGTATTTCAATATCGTTCTTGTATATTACTTTGTTGTCTACGAAAATATCAATAGAATGAATTTTATATCTGTAATATTTTGCTAAAGCAGGTTTTCCTTCTAAATCTGCAATATTAGCAGCTTTCATTAATGCTTTACTGTAAACTCCATAGTCGATATATTGTGGAATCTCATTCAAAAGCGGCTCAAAATATTTCACTGATTGAATAGGGTCTAAATCTGAATATACTATAGCAAGTTTGTATTCTATCTCATAATTATCTGGAGAGTATTCGGCAGCTTTTTTCAAAAATCTTACCGCATCAGAATTATATCCATTTTTTACCATAATGTTTGCTGTTTCTATATAGGCATTTGCAGCTCTTACATTGATTGATTTTTCAACCTCTTTATCTTTTTTTGAAAACTTATCATAGTAAAAATCCGCTTTTTCGTAGCATTTTGCTGCGCTTAAGAATTTTCCGACAGAATAATATTTATCCCCTAGTACAATATATGCTCTAGTTTTAAACTTTATTAACGGTTTTGTTTGTAAATCTTTGATTGATTTTAATACCTCTATTGCCTCGTCAAATTTTTCCTGCTCAGCATAAACTTCTATTAGTCTTAAATATGGTGTATAAACGCCTGTTTTGGCTTTTTCTATTGCTAATTTATACGCATATTCCGCATTAAAGAAATCATTGGCTGTTGCATATAGATTCCCTACTTGCAAACAAACCGCATATTTTTTCGTTCTTAAATCCTTAGTTAAATCGGATTGAGTTACTATTTGCTTTGCCACCTTTTCATCCATTTTTAATTGTTCTTCCGGATTTACGTAAAGATTTTTAATCATTTCGCTTCTGGCATGCAATGATAGTAATATTGTGAATACAAGAGCACAGCCAAACGATATTGCTATGGTCCTTGCATATTCCATGAAGATAGCAGTAATTGTTTTTCTCTTAACTTTTTTTTTGTTATCCCTAATCATTTAGTTCCTGTAAGGTTATTGAAACCGGATTAACTACACTTGTAATTAATTCATCGTACAATTCTTTCATTACATTTTTATTATTAAGAATGAAAAGCACGGTAACCTTGGATTTGTCCGGATTTTCAATTAATTTCTTTGATGAAAAATCTGTTATATCACTAACTTTTGTCGATATTAAACCATAAACTTGTTTTACATCATCACTATTACAGTACACAGTGATTTTACACCTTCTGATTTGTTTGCCGCTAGATGGTAAAAACTGTCTTTCAAAAATTCTGATAAGTGTTAATACGGCAACACTCAGAACTGTAGCTGTAACTGCAATTCCATACATACCGGCTCCGCAGGCCATACCGATACTTGCTGCAATCCATAGAGTTGCTGCTGTAGTAAGCCCAAATACCATAGGGCCGTTACGCAGAACTGTTCCGGCGCCGATAAAACCGATACCGGTTACAATTTGTGCCGCAACACGTGATGTATCACGAATACCGGTTGCATTGCTTATTATAATATTATCTCCTTGAGCAAAAGTTGGGAAGCCGTATATTGAAATTAACGTAAAAATACAGGCGCCAAGACAAACCAGTATATGAGTTCTTAAGCCTGCATATTTGTTTGTAAGTTCTCTTTCCAGTCCAAGCAAAAAGCCAAGCCCGAGCGCCATAAACAATCTTATTACAAATTCAGCGTTAAAAAATGATTCCATTATTCTCTCTCTCCATATGGAATATGATACACTATATAGAGTTAAAATACAATCTTAAGAGTAGTCAAATAATGGGATTTTGTGTATAATTTAGCTATGGGAACAGAGTGTAAGACAATAAAAGAAAGTTTAGAGCAGAGGGAATTAGAAATTTTAAGTCCTTATGCTACCAAGTGTCTTAATTCAAAAGGCAGAAAACGCCCGAGACAGGAACATTTTGAGATAAGAACCGCATTCCAGCGCGATAGGGATAAGATTCTTCATTCTAAATCTTTTAGACGGCTTAAACATAAGACACAAGTATTCTTAGCCCCTTATAATGACCATTTTAGAACCCGTCTTACTCATACGCTTGAAGTTGCCCAAATCGGAAGAACTATGGCAAGAGCTCTAAGGCTTAATGAGGATTTAGTAGAAGCGATTGCGCTCGGGCATGATTTGGGGCATACGGCATTTGGGCATTGCGGGGAGGGAACTCTTGATGAGCTTCTTCCTAACGGTTTTCATCATAATTTGCAGAGTGTAAGGGTTGTAGAAGTTTTAGAGGATATGAATCTTTGCAGGGAAACCGTTGATGGGATTTTAACCCATACTTGGGGGTATAAACCCAAAACTCCTGAAGCACAGATTGTTCAGTACGCAGATAAAATTGCTTATATTAACCATGATATTGAGGATTCCATAAGAGCCGGTATAATTTCAGAGAATGATTTGCCGGAAGATTGCATAAAATACTTTTCTTCTAACCAGTCGGAAAGGCTCGGGAAAATGATTACAGATGTAATCGAAAGTTCAATGGATAAACCGAAGGTTACGATGTCCGAGGAGGGGTGGTTTTACGTCACTAAACTAAGAACCTGGATGTTTGATAATGTTTATCTCGACCCTATTGCAAAGGCGGAAGAAAAAAAAGCTAAAAATATTATAAAATCACTGTTTGAGTATTATACAGATATGCTTGCGTCCTACTATGATAAAGAAGAAATTCCGCAGATTGTAACTGATTATATTTCCGGTATGACAGACCAGTATGCTATAAGAAGGTATAAGGATTTATTTATTCCGATGCCGTTTGCAGAAAAAACAAGTGATGATGCTTTGTTGAAGAAAGCGCGTGAGAGAAAATGAAATATCTTGGATACAGCATAAATTCTGGTGCTGAAAATATGCGCTTAGATTCTCTTATGCTTGAAAAAGCTATAGAAAATCAGCTTGAAGAGTCTCAAATTAGACTTTACGGCTGGGCGCCAAGGTGCATTTCTCTTGGAAGAAATCAAAAAGGAGATTTTTTAACCGGCGAAGTCGATATCGTAAGAAGATTAACAGGCGGAAGGGCATTATTGCATGATAATGAAATTACTTACTGTTATGTGGGAAAAGCCGGAGATAAAGAAAGTGTATTAGAGTCATATAAAAAAATATCTTCTATATTGATAGATTTTTTTAAGACATTAGGGCTTGAGCTTGAAATTGGCGGAAACAAAAAGGTTTCTACCCATTATGATTATTGCATGCTTTTATCAACCGGCGCCGATGTCTGTTATCAGGGGGAAAAGATTATCGGCTCAGCCCAATGCCGCAAAAATGGTTATATTTTGCAGCACGGCTCAATTTTGTTCGGGTATGATAAAGAATTCCTTGAAAAGCTTTTTCATGAAGAAGTTAAGGGCATAATAACCGTAAAAGAATTACTCCCTGAAATTACCAAAGAAGAATTTGTGGAAAAATTCTCCCTATTTCTTACTAACCCAGTTTTCCAGAATTCTTAACGGCGCTCTCGTTATTGCAAGAGCCCAGGCGGGTAAATCCTTGGTTATGACACTTAATGCCCCGACATTAGCACCTTCTTCAATTGTTACAGGTGCTACAAGAACCGAGTTTGAACCTATTTTTACATTATCTTTGATAATCGTTTTGCTTTTAACTTTGGTTAGCGGATTGTAATTTGCCGTAATCGTTCCCGCGCCCACATTTACATTTGAGCCGATTTCGCTGTCGCCTAAATATGTTAAGTGGCAGGCATTTGTATGTGATTTAATAGTTGTCTTTTTGACTTCTACAAAGTTTCCGACTTTTACATAATCCTCCAGAACAACATCTCCTCTCAGGTGCGCATAAGGCCCTATTTTACAGTGAGAGCCGATTTTATTTTTGCCGTTTATATAACATGAGGGGTAAATTACAGTATCTGCTCCGATTTCTGTTTCGGGACTTATCCAGGTTGTTTCAGGATCAATGATTGTAACACCGTTATCAAGGTGATGTTTTACGACTCTGCGGTTTAATAATTTATACGCTTCTGCTAAGTTTGCCTTAGAATTTATACCAAAAATTTCTTCGTTATTTTTTAGAGTATAAGCATTTACCCTAAGTTTATTTTCATTTCCCCATTTGATAATATCTGTTAAATAATATTCACCCTGTGCGTTATTAGTCTTTAGCTCTGAAAATGCAGCCTTAATTTTCCCCCAGTTTACGCAATAAATACCAGCGTTGATTTCTTTAACGGCTTTTTGTTCAGCCGTAGCGTCTTTTTCTTCAACTATTGAATTAAGCGTTCCGTCAGAATTTCTTATGATTCTTCCGTAATTTGCAGGATTATCAAAAATCGCACTCATTACAGTAATATCAGAATTATTACTTTTATGAAATTCAATGAACTCCTTTAAAGTTTCAGATGTAATAAGAGGGGTATCTCCGCATAAAATAACAGCTTCGCCAACAAATTCGCTAAGGTAAGGAAGAACCATGCTTACAGCGTGACCTGTTCCTAATTGAGGACTTTGGAGAACACATTTTGAATTCTCATAATTAGATTTTACATAATTTTCAACTTCTTCTGCCTGATGTCCGACAATAATATAATTTTCATCAACAAGTTTTGTGCCATTTACCGCATCAATTACATATCCTAAAAGCGCTTTATCAAAAATAGTATGCAAAACCTTAGGCGTATCGGATTTCATTCTTGTACCTTTACCAGCCCCTAAAATTATTGATTTAATCATGATTTGTCTCCTCTATAGCTTTATCATAGCATAAAGCAGTTTTATTTTTATACATAATGGAAAACTAATGTTTTATTATAAATCATCTGCAAGATCAAATTCTTCATCATTAACTTCTCTAAGAAAATTTGTCCAGCTGTTGTAATACTCTGCTAGGGCCTGTGAATACCCGATTATTATTGATTTATATGACTGTTTCATAACAATCAATGATGTTATATCAGATTTTCCTGTTTCATAACTTTCTTTTGAAGTTTCTATGAGTTGTTCAGAACCTTTAACAATTTTGGTTTCATAATGATTTAAGTTGTCAGCGGCTGTTAAAAATCTTTCATAGGCTGCACTAACATCTTTTATTGCTTTATTTTTTACCGAGTTGTATTTGAGTTCCGCTTGTTTTAACTGTAATGCTGCATTTTGAATCTCGGGAGAATAGTTGTAAAATAAAGGAATATTAACAATACTGGCTCCTGCATATGCTCCATTATTAAAATTGCCATTATCAGCATATTGAGACGGTTTATATGCATATCCTCCGGTTAATTGTATATCCGGGATTCTTTGTCTTGCAACCACTGTTAGATTTTTTTCTGCTATATCAATCTGTTGTTTACTTATTTTGATGTCGAATCTGTTCTCTAAAGCTTTTTGTATAATCTCATCAAAGCTTGGGAAATTATAATCTGGCGGCGGAGTAAGCATTTCTTCAAAATTATTTTCTTCTGAAAAAATTTTATCCATACTATCATAAATTATATTATTGGGATCATTAATTACTTTATTAAAATTCGATAACGCGCTGTTTACATTTACTTTTGCCGTGTTTACCTGTGTAATAAGCTGATTAAGCGCAATTTCGGCCTGAATTGAATCTATATCAGGTGCATTATGTGCTTTTACCCGATTTTTTGCAATGCTTAATAATTCCTCTTGAAGTTCTTTTTGCTGTTCAAGAGTATAAAGTATGGATTTTGCTGCAACTAGATTTATATAAGCCTCTCTTACATCCATCTTTAAGTCAAATGTTGTATAATCCAGATTTTTTTCTGCAAGTTTTAGAGTTGATTCTGCAAGATTCTTTCTGGCTTTTCTTTTAGCAATTTCAATATTTTCGCTAAATCCTAACTGCCTGGGCTCACTCCGACCGGCTGCTCCCATAAAATAAAAGGCATCAAAAGATGGGTTTTGTAACCGGTTTGCTGCTCTTATATTGTTTTTTGCGATATTTACATTAATAGATGCAGCTTGTAAATCAATATTATTTTTTAAAGCTGCTTGAATTGCTTCATTCAAATAAACCTTTTGAACACTTTCTGCTGCTATTACAGAAGGCACAATAAAAAGTATAAATATAATTGAACAAAGCACTTTCTTCATAATATTTAATTATATCATGAGAAATTTTCCTCAAAAAATAAACTTAGATTCGACTTACAACTAAAGCAAACAGTGAAAGCAGAATAGAACCTATAAGTGCGCTTAAAAATCCTTCAACCGCAAACCCAGGCGCTATCCAGCCTGCAAGCATAAGCATCAGAGCATTTATTACAAGACTAAACAGACCGAGGGTAATTACTGTTACAGGCAGCGCGATTAATTGTATCAATGGTTTTATGAATGTATTAATCAATGCAAGTATGATACATACAAACATAGCGCTAATAAAATTATCAACCTCAATCCCCGGTACTATCCATGAAACAAAAACTATTAATAATGCATAAATAACCCATTTGAAAAATATGTTAACCATTTTATCCTCCTATATTTTAATTTTTAGACAAAGATAAATAATTTCAATGGCCTTTTAGATATAAAAAAAGACATCCTTAAGGATGTCTTTTTTTAGTTATTTTTTTTCACCTATTGGAGCAAAAGGAGTAAAATAGTCTTTCCCGTAATCTTTTTTCTCGGGAGAAGGCATGTTTTTCATAACGTTTCTATTTTCTGTATATTGCTTTATATAAGTGTCTGAGCTTTCTGTTTTTGGAGCGTTAATAGCTGTTCTAGGCGGATAAAATTCGTACATTCCTTTCTCGTTATGAATAAATTCTTCCATCGGATTTACGGCTTTTTTTACTTCCTTTGGTGTAATTTTCTTTGCCTGGAAGTTCATGAATGATACTTTTGAAATTTGCATTGTTTTTTCCTTTCTTTTTGTACTTAGATTAAAACTCAAAAAAATAAAATTTGCTAAAAAAAGAAAAAGATTTATCAAAACTTAACATTGAATTGATATTGTTGATAAATCTTTTTCTACTTCTTTGATAAAAATTTATTCTTCTATTGATAAATTTTCGTTTTCGTTAGCTACTTCAAGCAGCCTATATGCAAGATATGCGCCAAGTGCTACAGCTTTTAGATCAATACTTTCATCATGCTTTGCAACTTCTAATATTGCAGAGTTAATTTCTGGATTTTCTTCTTTTAGGTATTGTACCATATTTTTCCGCCAGGCTTGAACATCTTGAAATGCTTCGGAAAAAATCTCTGTTGACATATCTTCTGTTATGATTGGAAGCATACTTCTCTTCTCCTATTTTCTTTTAATTATATATTATACTCGAATCATAGGCAATACTCTATATATATTAAGAATTCTTATTTTGTTTATGTTTTGTTTTTTGTTTTTTACATTTGTCTGTTTCTAGGCTGACTTCTCCGCTAGCAATGTTTTTACCAATAACTTTCTCTAATGTTGCGCGTGCAGTATTATAGTCATACATTGTCTGGTAATAAGTCAGCATAGCATTTTGATATTGTACCTGAGCATCTTGAAGCTCGATAGGGTTTCCTACACCGACTTTGTATCTGCCATATGAAAGTTCATAATTTTCTTTTGCCTGTTTAAGTCCTAATGTTGCAACAGGGATTTTATTTTTTTGTTCTGTTAGAGAATAATATGATTCTTGAACTTCATAGTAGATATTGTTTTTGGTGTTTATCGCATTTGCCTGTTCTTTGGAGTGCAGTGCTTTTGCTTCTTTTATTTCGTTTTTAATAAGCATTCCGTTTATTGTCGGGAAATTTAAATAACCACCGAAATTATAACCATAATTTGAAGCCGGAGAACGTCCTCCTACCTGAAATTGTCCTTCAAGTGTTATTTGAGGGAAATATGATTTTTTGACTAACTTTACATTCTGCCTGGCTTCTTCAACTTTTACTTCCGCTAGTTGGAATTCAGGACGGCATTCCTGAGCAGTCTTTATAGCCCCGTCTAAAGTTATATCACAGGCTTCATATTTTAAATTTTCGCTTATTTTATACTTGTTAGTATAAGGAAGTCCTATTGTATTATTGAGTTTTGCCATGGCAATATCTACTGCATTTTCTGCCTGAATTAATTGTAATTTAGCATTACTCAAATTTACTTCGGCAATTGTCACATCAACTTTTGGCCTCGTACCAGCCTGATAAAAAGCCTTTGCCTGATTATAAAATGCTGTATATTTTACAACAGTATCCTCGGCAACCCTTTTTGCCTCAATTGCATATTGGAGGTTGTAATAGGCTTTTTTTACTTCGCATATAACATCATTTACAGTTCCTGTTAAAGTAATCTTATATCCCTGATTATCCAAACGCCTTATTGTTGCCTGATTCTGTGTAACACCAAAGTCATAAAGCATTTGTGATGCGCCAATCTGACCTAGAACAAAGTAGTTGAATACTAAATTTCTTCTAAAAACATCAGATAATTGAAGCTGTCTTATTCTTGTATATCCGGTCTGCCAGTTAAACTGTGGGAAGTAAGATGCCCATGCCTGTCTTATTCTTGCATCAGACGCAAATACGTCCTGCATTGCTGCCATAATTCTAGGATTATTTCCCAACGCAAACTTGAGACAATCTTCAAGAGTTATATCAAGAGTGTTTTCGACTCCCCCCTTAATTACAGTTACCTCTTCCTGATTTATTTTTGGTTCAACATCTTCACTTTCAGGATATTCTTCTTGTTTTATCTGGTTGCCTAAATTATTCGTTTTGTGCAAAAATGCGGCACTACAAATGTTTTGAGTGATTAAGAAAAATATAAAAACTATTGAGATTAATTTTTTCATTTTTTTCTGTTCCTCAATTTTGTGACAAGCTCTCCGGTTTTTTGTTTCATAAGGTTAGTTAACACAAAGAATGCCGGAACAAGAATGCTTCCGATAAACGCAACAGCAAGCATTCCGCCGAATACTGAAACTCCGATTGAGTGTCTGCTTCCTGCACCGGCGCCTTTTGCAAATACTAAAGGCAAAAGTCTCAAAATAAATGCAATATTTGTCATCATAACAGCTCTAAATCTCAATTTAGCAGCCTGAAGTGCTGCTTCTCTAAAGTTAAGTCCGTCTTTTTCCATTGCATCTTTTGCAAATTCTACAATCAAGATAGCTTGTTTTGTACTTAAGCCTATTAACATAACGAGTCCGACTTGAGCATAAATATCAAGTGAAAGCCCTGATACATACTGGAAGAACAATGCTCCTAATAATGCAACAGGAGAAATTAATAGTACAGCAACCGGAAGAGTCCAGCTTTCATAGAGTGCAACAAGGAATAAGTAAACGAAAGTTAACGCCATTGTAAGTACCGGACCGATTTGTCCTGCTGATTGCTGCTCCTGTAGCGATGTTCCGGACCAAGCAAAGTCCATATCCTTAGGAAGAACTTTGTCTGATATTTCGGTCATTGCTTTCATTGCATCACCGGAGCTGACTCCGTTTGCAGGGTTTCCGTTGATAACGATTGACGGATACATATTAAATCTGTTCAATAAATACGGTCCGACAATGTTTTCAGTTGTAACCACTGCATTTAAAGGTACCATTTTACCCTGATTATTTTTTACATAAACTTTGCTTAAATCGCTCATTACAGCTCTGTAAGGCGCATCAGCCTGCATATAAACACGGTAAACACGTCCGTATTTATTAAAGTCATTTATATAAGTTCCGCCAAACTGTGCCGCAAGAGTTGAATATATTTCTGCAATAGAAACCCCTTGTGCCATAGCTTTTTCTTCTTCAATTTTTACAATTACTTGTGGTAGAGAAGATGTAAATGATGTATATAAGCTTGAAAATGCCGGATCTTGTCTTGCGGCTCTAAGGAGTTCTTGGGCTTGCGCATACAATTCATCAGAACTTCTGTCTCCTTTATCAAGAAGCTGGTATTCAAAACCGCCGAACATACCCATACCGCTTATTGCAGGAGGCTGTGTTACGAAGGTATTGGCTTCTGTGTATTTTGCAGTAATAGCATTTGCCTGTTTCATAATGTTATTAATAGATAACTTAGCTGATTTTCTCTGTGACCATGGTTCAAGCCTTACTACTACAAATGCCGTGTTTTCACCGGAAAAACCGTTAACCTGCATAACTGAAACTACGCCGGGAATTTGTGTAAGCTCATCAGAAAGCTTATGTACAACATTTGCAGTCCTTGTTAAAGTAGCTCCGTCAGGAAGTTGTACCTGTATAAACAAAGCTCCTCTATCTTCATCAGGTAAGAAGCCTGTAGGAGTAATTTTGAACATAAAGAGAATAAATAATACTACACTTAATAGTACCAATAGTGTTTTTTTCGGTGCATTTACAAAGTATTCAACAGTATGAAGATACTTATCTCTTACACTATTAAACCAATCTTCAAATTTTTGAATAAATTCAAAATCTGTTTTCTCATCTCCTGATTTAAGAATAATAGAGCAGAGAGCCGGTGAAAGCGTAAGCGCAACGATTGTTGATAACCCGATAGAAGTTGCAATACAAACGGCGAATTGTCTGTACATCTGCCCTGTAATACCTGTCATAAATGAAACCGGAACGAATACTGCCATAAGTACGAGAGATGTTGCAACAACAGCTCCGAAAACTTCCTGCATTGTAATTTCAGTAGCTTCTTTTGGACTTTTACCGTCCTGAATATGCCGTTGGGTGTTTTCAAGTACAACAATAGCATCGTCTACAACAAGACCTACCGCAAGATTAAAAGGTTTATTGAAAATCCCATCAGTGCCATAAATATAAATACGCCGATAAGTGATACCGGTATTGCACAGAAAGGAATAAGAGCCGCCCTTGCAGTTCCCAAAAACAGATAAGTTACAGCACTAACAAGTATAATAGCCAGAATAATAGCGCTTATAACCTCGTGTATAGATTCACGTACAAATTCAGTAATATCATACTGAACATGATATTCCATATCGCTCGGGAATTTCTTGCTAAGCTCCTTCATTTTCTTTTCAACACGATTAACTAAATCAATAGTGTTTGCTTCCGGTAATTGCGCAATAGAAATCATTGCAGCGCTATTTTCACCGATAGTTACTGATGAGTTATAGTTTTCAGCTCCGAGTTCAATTCTTGCAACATCTTTGAGTTTTACATTTGAACCGTCAATATTTGATTTTACAATAATATCTTCAAACTCTTCTACCGTCTTAAGCCGGCCTTTTGTTCTCAATGTAAACTTGAGTAACTGCGGATCGTCCATAGGTTCAACACCTATATTACCAGCAGGTGACTGAATATTTTGGGCTGTTACTGCATTATTTATATCAGTTACGGAGACCCCTAAACTTGCCATTCTGTCGGGTTTTAGCCAAATTCTCATTGAATAATCGCCGGCTCCGAATATTGAAACGCTTCCGCACCCTTTTATACGCGCAAGTTCATCTTTAATAAACATTGTCGCATAGTTTGCAAGGAATAGAGAGTTATATGTTCCATTCGGCGAGGATAGCGACATCAAAAGACAGCCGGCACCGCCTGTAGATTTTCTAACCGTTAAACCGTACCGCCGGACTTCCTCCGGAAGTCTAGGAGTTACCAGTTGGAGCTGGTTTTGTACGTTTACAAGCGCCATATCAGGGTCAGAACCTACTTCAAAAAACAGTGTGAGTTTATATGAGCCGTTTTTTGATTCGGAGTACATATAAATCATATCCTCAATTCCGTTCAATTGAAGTTCAACCGGAGCCGCTATGGTAGAAGTTATAACATCAGAACTTGCACCGCTGTAGGTTGCATTTACAATTACCTGCGGAGGTGTAATGGACGGGTATTCCTCTAACGGTAATGTTGTTAGAGAAATTAAGCCTGCAAGTATTATTGCTAATGATATTACTATTGCCAACTTAGGGCGTCTTATGAATAAATTACCTGCCATTATTCACCCTTTTTAAACATTCTCTTTATTTTGCCGTAAGCTCTCTGGAAAAGTCCTTGTTTTTTCTGCGGGGCTTTCTCTGTAACAGCACTTTCTACGATTCTTACAGGATTTCCCGGAATAACTTTTTGCAATCCGCTTGTTAAAATTCTATCTCCTGCTTTTACTCCGGACATTACAAGCCATTTGCCATCATGTTCTCCCATAGTTTTTATATATGTCATTCTAGGAAGGTCATCTTTATCAAGAACAAATACATAACGTCCTTCCTGGTTTTCCATTGTTGCTGTCTGCGGAATTACAGGAACCGCGTCTTTTTCTTTTGAATATAAAATAACACGTCCAAAGTCCCCCTGAATTAACTGATCATCAGGGTTAGGAAATGTCGCACGCATTGTAATTGTACCGGTTCCTTCATCAATTTTGTTGTCATGAAAATCTTGTATTCCTTTATATTTATACTTTTGGCCGGTACTAAAAATATATTCAACTTCTCTGTTTATATTTGCTGTTTTATCAATTCTAACAAGTTCAGCGTAATTTTGTGACTCAAGCGGGAATGTTACATACATTGGCTCATAACTGTTTATTGTAGTTAAAGGACCGCTGTTCATTGAAACATAGTTTCCTTCTGTTACAGATATCATACCGACACGGCCGTTAACCGGAGATTTTACATGTGTGTAGCCGAGATTTCTCTGCGCGTCTCTATAGGCACTCTCCAAACTCTCAACCTGCGCTTTATACGCATCTCTTTGGGAGAGCATATTATCATAATCCGATTTTGCAATGTAATCCTGCTTTACAAGCTGCTGATATCGTGCAAGCTGCTTTTGATAATATGCATACTGAGATTTTGCATTCTCTAAATTAGCCTTAGCCCTGTCTGCCGCATACTGGTATTCTTGCGGTTCGATTTCAAACAGAAGCTGTCCGGCCTTAACATAATCCCCTTCTTTAAAATAGCTTTTTGTAAGATATCCGCTTATACGTGCAAGGACATCAACTCTGTATTTAGCCGCAACCCTTGCTGTCGCCTGGAACTGTCTTTGCACCTCTTCTGTCCCAACTGTTGTTACCGTTACAGAAGGAGTTTTTGCTAGCATACGCTGTTTTGCGGTCTTTGTCTTATCGAGATTAGATAAAAGCATTCTTCCGAATATCAAACCAAATACTATTGCGACAATAATTATGATTTTTTTTCTCATTCCCTCTCCAAGTGGTATATATCAATGTTTTGTGTATAGCTAATGTATTATTTTAATCTTCTGAATAATGTTAACAAAAACCATAAAACAAATCAAGAATCCAATTGGGCAGGGGTAAAAAGAGGAACTTCCATAATTTCCCACAATATTGCATAATGCATTATTAGTAGATTTAGCCGGAGCATTAAATACATACTCCGGCTATTTTAAAGAAAATGAACTTTCTGCGCTTAGATAAATACATAAGCGATATTACAAATCCTAATCATCCTTAAGCAGAAGATATCCAGCTACTCCTATTATACCGAACGCTCCCAGCGTTGCTAACAACATAGTCTTCATCTTTTTTGCTCTTGCTTGTTGCAATTGCTGCAGGTTATCTTTGCTAATTATAATAATATCACCGCATTGTCCCGTGCACCCAAAATGCATTGTTCTTCCGCTGTGTCTATTCTTCGACATGTGAATACTGTTAGAAGCACTCGTTGCAGCCGATATTGCAGATGTTGCAGGTACAACTATAGCTCCGGCAGTAACTGATGCTGCGCCTAAAAGCCCTATCATCGCTGTACGTCTCAGTTTCTGCTGAACATTTGAAAAACCTAAAATTTTATTCATTACCTTATCCTCTTTAAAAAGTACAACACATTTTTTATGAAACCTATAATATATTTTTTTGCTAGCAGAGAAGTGTTTATTAAGAAATATTACAATATGTGGCAATTTTCAATGGTTTAAAGCAAAAATTTGCAGTTGTTATAATAAAAAAGTTGACCTGACAATAAAATAGACATCTTGCAAGATTTTTCTGTCATCCTGAAA
>CALUQF010000003.1 GCA_944322835.1 Candidatus Gastranaerophilales bacterium
ATTCTGACTTAAATTAAGTTAGCGCAACAAGTATTGTTGAAGGACTTAAGAAAAACGGATACCGTTATAAAGTATCAGAAGACCATCATTCAATTTTAGTTCCGTCTAATGTTCGGGATGAAATGAGAGTTTTTGTTGCGGAAAATGATTTAATAAAAAACGAGGACAGCGGTTTTGAGCTATTGGACGATATGCAGTTGGGCTCAACTGATTTTAAAAACAAACTCACAAGACAAAGAATTTTTCAAGGCGAGTTAACCCGTTCAATAGAAAAAATTGATGGTGTAAAATATGCGCGCGTTCAGCTTGCAGAGCCGGAACGTTCAATTTTTGAAGATAATGACGCAAAACCTACTGCATCGGTTGTTTTGGTATTACAGCCGGGATATAAAATTAAAGCCTCACAGGTTAAAGCAATAAAAAATCTTGTTGCTTATGCTGTACCGAGAATGACGCCAGAGCAAGTTTTTATAACAGACCAGAACGGAAACAGTCTTTCTGATGAGACGTCTAAAAATTCTACCGATATGGAGAGTTTTAAATCAAATCTGGAAAAAGACACTGCAAAAAAAGTTTCTGACGTTTTAGAAAAAATAGTTGGTAAAGGCAATGTATCCGTTCAGGTTAATGCTGATATTGATTTTAATTCGGCAAAAGCTACAATTGAAAGCTATATTCCTCTCGAAGGTAAAAGCGAAGGAGTCGTAACAAGTTCTCAGACAGAGGTTGAGACTTACGAAAACCCGAATAATCTGCCTAATGCAACAGATGCAATGCGCAGAAACTTAAACTATTCTAAACAAAAAACGGCTGTAAACTACAGCGTATCAAAAGAAGTTAAACAGGTTGTTTACGCACCAGGCACAATAAAACGGCTTTCGATTGCGGTTGCAGTGAATAAAATTTTGACAGACTCCGAAAAAGAAGAATTACGCGGCTTAATCCAATCGGCTTCCGGCGCTGATTTTTCGCGCGGAGACGTAATTTCTGTATCAGGATTACAGTTTGAAGGAGCAACGATTGATAAAAAAGCTCAAGAAGCGTTTGCAGAACAATATCAGAAAGAACAAATGTTCTACTTTATTACATCTTCTGTAATACCGCTTATCATAGTATTGATTCTTGGCTGTTTTGCGCTTTATATTCTGAAGAATTTCATATCCAAAATGCCTTCTTCAAGAAAACTTGAACGCCGAACTCAAGAAGAAATAATAGAGCAGCAGACCGAAGAGCCGGAGCCGGAAGAGGATATGCCAAGAATAGAATTAAGTAAAAAAGAGGTTAAGACTCAAAAAGAACAAAATATTAATGAGTTGAATGAAGCCGTAATGGCAGCTCCGGAGGAGGCAGCAAAATTGTTGACATCGTTTATTAAGGATTAGTGAGGGGGGAAGAGATGTGATTAAGTGACTGAGTGACTAAGTGGCTAAGAAGGTATATAAATTCCCCCATTGAAATTGAAGAGGGGGAGAGTTACGATAAGATAACAATTTGTACACGTAAAATTAATAAAGAAATTACAAATCTCCTAGTCACTCAGTCACTCAATCACTCCCTCCCCACAAAAGGAACACAAAATGGGTATAGAAGAAATAAAAAAAGCAAAAGAAGAAGCCAAAAAGACAATAACGCGTCCGAGCCAGAAGGTCGCGGCGCTTTTGATTGCGCTTGGACCTACTACCGCTTCCGAAATACTTAAAAATATTAAAGATGAAGATTTACTGGAACAGATTACGCTTGATATTGCTAATTTGGGTAAAATCTCGGATGAAGATTTGAACGAGGTATTATTAGAATTCAAAACAGTATTTCAGGCAAAAAATTATGTTGCTCAGGGCGGTATTGGATATGCAAAACAGCTTTTAGCCCAGACCTACGGAGAGCAGGAAGCGTCTAAACTTCTAGAAAAAGTAAACGCAATGGTTAATACTAACCCGTTTTATTTTCTTAACGAAGCAGACCCTTCCCAGCTTGCGAACACATTTGCTTCTGAAAACCCGCAACTCTTAGCTTTAATACTTGCATATTTGAGACCGGAATTATCAGCACAGGTTCTTGCGTTTTTGCCGCCGGATGTTCAGGCGGTTGTATCAATGAGAATTGCAGATATGACACCGACAAACCCGGAAATCTTGTCTACAATTGAAGATATAGTTGAGCGTAAATTCTCGGCTCTTTTGGTTCAGGATTTCTCAAATGCAGGAGGTGTAGAGTCTTTGGCGAATATTCTCAACTGCTGCGACAGAGGTACAGAAAAGAATATTATGGAATGGCTGGACATTGAAAACCAAAAAATGGCTCAGGAAGTCCGTGACTTGATGTTCGTATTTGAAGATATTATTATTCTTGATGACAGAGCAATTCAGAGACTCCTTAGAGAAATTGATACAAAACAGCTTGCTCTTGCGCTTAAGGGTACAAAAGATGAGATTAAGGAAAAAATCTTCAAGAACATGTCAGAACGTGCAAAACAAATGCTTACGGATGATATGGAATATCTGGGCCCTGTCCGTGCAAAAGAAGTTCAGGAGGCTCAAACAGGAATTGTTAATGCTATCAGAAATCTTGAAGCAACAGGTGAAATTACTATTACGCGTGCAAGTGTTGAGGATGAATTAATTGAGTAGCAACAGGATAAAAGGTCAGGAAATTCAGATGGGCGAAAGTTTTGTTTTGCCCGTAGAACAAACGCGTGTTACAAGGCAGCAGGCGAAAGTCCAGCAAATTATAGAGGAAACTGACGCTAAAGCTCAACAGATTCTTGCAAATGCCGAAAATAAATCACAGGTCATAATTCAAACTGCCAATAATGAGGCGGAAAGGATTATTGAAGATGCAAGAAAAAAGGCCCAGAAAGAGTATGAGACAATAAAAAAACAGGCTTATGATGAAGGGTTCAAAAAAGGCGAGCAGGATGGACTTTATAAATTCCAAAACGATGCAAAAGAAGGGTTAAAATCATTAGAGACTCTTGCAAGCTCATCTTACGAGATGAAAAAAAATATTATTGATTCCGCGTCCCGTGATATTGTTGATTTGGTTGGTGCTATTGCAGACAAAGTATGCCACCAAAAATTCAATAGCAAAGTGCTTTATAGAATAACGGTCGATGCAATAAAACAGCTTAATGATAAAGAAACGATTACAGTCATTGTAAACCCAAAGCTTGTGGAAAATATTAATAAACTTGTCCCGGAGTTTAAGAATGAATTCCCGAAATTGCAAACATTTAAAATTTTGGAAGATAATTCAATCTCTCCTGACGGTGTGATAGTAGAAACTCCTTCAACACGGCTTGATTCAAGGATTTCATCCCAGATAGCAGAGATTACCGAAAAAATGATTACGGGTACAGAAGATGAGCTGGAACAAAAATAAATACTTCGAGATTATAAAAAATACCCGCTCTATTAGAGAAATTGGTAAAATAACGGAAATTATCGGACTAACGATAGAATCTGACGGGCCAAAATCTTCTATCGGCGACTTATGCTATATTTATAATAATTATGATGACGAGCCGACAATGGCCGAAGTTGTAGGATTTAAGCGCGACAAAATTCTTTTGATGCCTCTTGCTAATCCGGATGGTATCCGCCCGGGCGCTCTGGTTGTTAATACGGGAGGCGCGATGAAAATCGGAGTCGGAAATCAGCTCATAGGGCGCGTACTGGACGGGCTTGGCAGGCCGATTGATACTTTAGGAGATATTAGGTTTTCAGAATACCGCTCTACAAGAGCCGAAGCGATTAATCCTTTGAAACGTAAACGGATTTCCGAACCTTTAGCTCTCGGAATAAAATCCGTAGACGGCTTTATGACACTTGGAAAAGGCCAAAGAATGGGGATTTTTGCGGGTTCTGGCGTTGGGAAAAGTACAACTATCGGTATGATGGCAAAAAATACCGCTGCCGATTTGAATGTCATAGCGCTGATAGGTGAACGCGGACGTGAGGTTAAAGAATTTATTGAAGAAATATTAGGCCCTGAAGGTATGAAACGCTCGATTGTCGTTGCTGCAACATCGGAGCAGCCATCTTTGGTTAAGATAAAAGCCGCTTTTGTTGCAACATCTATTGCAGAATATTTCAGAGATAAAGGGCTGGACGTTTTGTTTATGCTGGATAGTGTAACCCGTATTGCAATGGCACAAAGAGAAGTTGGGCTTGCAATCGGCGAGCCGCCTGCTACCAGAGGTTATACACCGTCTGTATTTGCTCTTATGCCTAAATTAATGGAAAGAGCCGGAACAAACGAGTTTGGAACCATTACGGGGTTGTATACCGTACTTGTTGAGGGTGATGATTTTAACGAACCTATTTCCGATACTGCAAGAAGTATTTTAGACGGGCATATTGTGCTATCAAGAGATTTGGCGCATAAAAACCATTACCCGGCCGTTGATGTTCTGCAATCCCTGAGTCGTGTTATGGGAGATGTTACGACTAAAGAACACAGAGAAGCTGCCGGAAATATCAGGAATTTACTTGCCGTACATAAGAAAAACGAAGATTTGATTAATATTGGCGCCTATGTTAAAGGCTCTGACCCGGTTTGTGATAAGGCTATTGCTTTAATGGGAAATATTGATGGGTTTTTAATGCAAACAACGGGTGAAAAAGTTGAGTATCAGGAAACAGTCGATAGGCTTTTACAACTTAATCAGCTTGCCGGCGGGGGATAGCAAAAAATTTTTTTTTTGTGTTTTATAACTGATATGATGAAGTTAAGTATTAATAAAAGCAAGGCATTTTTGCCGTTATCAATGTCAAAGGGAACCACGGAGCAAAGACTGCAAAAAGCGCGGTTATTGAACTTGAGATTTTACGATAATCTCTTGGATAAGTTTGATAACAGAGAAGTGAAACCTTCTGTGTTTAAAAGAGTTTTAAAAGAGACAAGCGGTACAAAGCCCGGTGTTGAAATTTTTGATTCTAAGGATTCAAGGAAAGCTTTTCTTACGCCTATACTCGGAAGCGTCAGGAAAATAAGAGGTTATGCCTTATATCTTCCGCTCACAATTTGGGATGGCAATATCAGGCAAAGTTCGACACGTCTGTTTCTAAAAGAAACCCAAAGATTTTTTAATGAAATGTGTAAGCCGAAATTTTTAACCCGTAATATTGCTATGTTCAATAAGCACTATAATGTAAGGGAAGCACAAGAATTCTATTCAAAAAACATTGAAGGGAAGCAAGTTTTAACGGCGGAAAAACTTGATGAATTTTTGAAGGATAAAAAGGCGGATGAAAAAATAAATACTTTGCAATTTTTGAGGTATACTCTACAAGGCGACAAAAACGTCAGTCAGGCTCAATATGGAATTGATAAGCATATTGAAAAAGCCGAGCATTTACAGTTCCCGAATAAGAGCTATGATTTGTCGGAATATCAATATGATGAAAAATTGAATCTGTTAAATCAAAGATTGAAAGAAGTAATTCAAATCCAAAGAAAAAAATAAACAGGGTATAAATTTATACCCTGTATGAATTTAGGTTCATCTGGAGTTTTTGAATATCTGATAATTTTGTAAGTCTCTGAAATTCCAGTTAATATCATTTTTGATAATTTTTGCCGGATTTCCTGCTATGATTACATTTGTTTCATTAAATTTTCTGGTAACAATACTTCCCCATCCGATAATACTGTCATCAGAAACTTTAGTATTTTTACCTATTTTTACGTCTTTGCCAATCCAAACATGGTTTCCGATTTCGATTGATTTACCGTAATTTATTGCGTTACCATCCAAATCTGTAATTGTATGAACATCTGTACACCAAATATCAATTTCCCAGGATATCATGCAGTTATTGCCGATAGTTATTGACGTATTGTCATCTTGCAAAAATAATCTTGCGCCGCATACAACAACATCATTATCTATCTCTATATTACTAAATTATTTTAATAAGCCTGTAGGTTTTGGAAATCTATGATTACCGAAACATCATTACTTATGTTTTTGATGCGGTAAATCACAGATTTGCCGCATCCTACAAGACTTCACGTGATTTTAAATTTGAAGACAGCTGGGAAGTCGGACTCCGGGATTTTCAGGAGTTGAATAAGAATAATAAAAAGAGAGCATAGCCGTTTTATGTATCAAAATTTTTGAACTTAAATATAACAAATCTATACATTCTTGTCCATGCCAGCCAACAAAAGTTTTATCTTTAATCTCCAATATTTTGGGTGAAAGAACTACTATTCCTGTTTGACTATATTTTAGCAATACATTAAAATTACAGTTATGTAAAAAATATTACTGGAGAAATGTATGAACGAAAAATTCGAAAACAAATTATGTATGATAGGTGCAAAGATTAATATAATTGAAACACTATCACGAGTATTACTGGAATGTATAAGAAATGGTGAATATGGAAATGTAGATATTGAACATCTTGCAATAATATTGCAAAATCGAATTAAAGACCTAGATTATAGATACAAAAGCCTAAATCTATAGTTATACTGACTTAGTAGCATAAGCACAGGCTACTGCAAGCGCAATTTCTTCATCATTGTTTGGAGATTTCTTCTCTACAGGCAGCTCTTCAGGAAAGAATTTGTTAACAACTTTTTGCATAAAGATGGAATTCAATTTCATTACCCAAATCATTACTGTCAGGAAGACGAAAACTGTCCCCATTCCGATTATCATAACAAATAAACCTTCTTTTAATAATGAGATATCCATCTTCTCTCCTTTTTTAAATTTTCTTTTGTTTTTAATTTTACTACAAATATAAATAAAATTTCATTTCCCCCAAATAAAGCACCATTACTATACATGTAACCCTTGAAAAATAAATTTGATTTAGTACAATTTTGATAAGGGTATAAAAATAAGAAAGGGATTAGCATGCTTAAACTGAACTGCAGAAACACAGATTCGGCGATTATAGGCGAGGAAAACGGCTTAAACTTAAATGAAGAGTTTGAAAATTATAAAGACAGAATTGCAGATATCATCAAAAGTTTAAACCAGCGCAAAGATAAACCCGGACAGTGGCTGCAGTGGATGAATTTAGGCTATAACGAAGAGACCGTATGGTATGTTAAAGAATTTGCCTCTATGGTTGAAGGCAGATTTGATAATATTCTTGTTTTAGGAATAGGCGGTTCGGCTTTGGGTGGAATTGCTGTTACAGAAGCTTTGCTAAAACCTTATTGGAACCTTTTGACACCGGAGCTGAGAAACGGGCTTCCAAGAATTTTCTTTTTAGACAATATTGACCCTGACAGCATAAGCGGCCTTTTGCAGGTTTTGGATTTGAAAAGAACATTAGTTAATGTTATCACCAAATCCGGCTCTACTGCCGAGACAATGTCTCAATATATGATTATCAAAAATCTTATGGAGCAGGAACTCGGGGATGATTACAGAAAGAATTTTGTAGCAACAACTGACAAAAAAATGGGTGTTTTAAGACAGCTTGCTGATCAGGAAGGGTATAAAACATTCTTTGTACCGGATGATGTCGGCGGCAGATTTTCGGTATTTTCAGCCGTAGGCCTTGTTCCGTTTGCGCTTGTCGGATTGGATATTGACCAGCTTATGAACGGAATTAAGGATATGGATTTGGCTTTAAAAAATACTGATATTCATCAGAATATTGCAGCGCAGGGTGCTTTAGTACAGTATCTTTTAGATACAAAAAAAGGTAAAAATATTTCCGTTATGATGCCATATTCAAGCAGATTAAAATATGTTTCGGATTGGTTTGTTCAATTATGGGCAGAATCTCTGGGTAAAGAATATAACCTTAACGGTGAAAAGGTTAATGTAGGGCCGACTCCGGTTAAAGCTCTCGGAGCAACAGACCAGCACTCTATGATTCAGTTATATAATGAGGGGCCTAATAATAAAGTTATCACTTTTATCAGAGTGGAAAATTTTGATACAGAATTAGAAATCCCAAGGATTTTCGAATACACGGGAATCGGATACTTGGGCGGTAAAACTATTAATGCTCTTATTAATGCTGAGGCTGATTCTACACGTGTAACTTTAGCGGATTGTGCACGTCCTACTATGACGATTACTTTAGAAAAAATTGATGAATATAATGTTGCACAGCTTCTTTATATGCTTGAGGTTCAAACCGCTATTGCCGGTGAATTATATAATATAGATACATTTAACCAGCCGGGAGTCGAGCAGGCAAAGAATTATACGTATGCTCTTATGGGGCGTGCAGGATATGAAGAGTCTGCAAATATACTACAGGAAAAAATGGTTTCCGTTTAATGCTTTGGCTTTGGTTTTTTGTGAGGTAAATCCAGTTTCGGATTATGATCCGCAATATCGGCAAGGAATGTCGAAATAAACGGAATTACCATATAGTAAATACCGCCGACTATCAAAATTGGTTTTGCAATCTTAAAACCTTCTATCTGTTTTTCAAGATTAGGGAGACCTTTGTTTGCCTTTTTGAAATTCTCGATAAATTTTTCGGCTGGTTTGTCAAGCAGCTTATCAAATATATATCCGCTTATTATACTTAAAAGAGTAGAAATCCCTGCATTATAAATTAAGGCTTTTTTCCTGTTTTCCTCTACTGTATCGCTTCTCTCAATTGAATCAATAAAGGCAGCCGTGTTGATTATATCGGTTGCTGCAATAATATGCATAGGAAAATTAGAATCTTTGTGTTTATTTGAAAATTTCTGCACACTTTTTTTATCAAGAACTTTGCCGATATTATGTGCAAGCTTTTCGTTGGCCTTACCTTTGAAAGTCAAATTTTCCTGCTCTTTGCCATTTTGAGGTTTTGGTTTATGAAACAGTTTTTGCATAATAAACGGCATGCCGGCACAGGTTAAAATAGCTTTAGGGGCCGCAACTACTAATCCGACCCCAAGTTTAAACATTTGGGTTGCAAGAGCATAACTCTTAGATTCTTCTAGTTTTTGCGTGCTTTCTCTAAAATTCTTAATCGTGTCCGGCTTTAAATATTTTCGTGGATTTTTGTCTATTTTTTTCATTGCTTTCATAAGCGGCATCGAAAGAGCTAATGTCAGTAAAAAACCCGCACCGCTTGATGAAATTGATTTGGCACAGGCTAATTTCTTATTCTCTTTATCTGTATGCGGAGCTAACCAAATTGAGAGCGGTCTTACTATCGCTGATAAACCCAATGTCGTAGTTGCAGCAAATAACGCACCGTTATCTGCGGCAAACTCCAGCCCTTTTTTTAAAGGCTTGCTGTTATAAAATCCTTTGAATGAGATATCCCTTTGAGAATTTACTTTCATCTATATTTATTAGATAACATAAATATGAACAGATTAAAACAGAAAAATCTAAAAAATATTGAAATATCTGCTCTTATTTTTATTTATTTGCTGCTTTTTTGTAATGCAGTATTTTTAAAAGATAGTATTGCGGCAGTAATATCGGCTTTTTTTGGAATAACATATACTGTGCTTGCAGGTAAGGGAAAACCCGTTTGTTATTTGTTTGGACTCACAGGTTCCGGATTTTATGTTTATTTATCTTATAAAAATGCTTTGTGGGGAAATCTCATTTTATACGCTGCTTACTATATTCCGATGCAAATTCTGGGTTTCTTCAGATGGAACCGCCATTTGAAGGAAAACAAGCGTGAGATTATAAAAATTAGTTTAAATATCAGGGAAAGATTAAAATTATTTGCAGTAACATTATTATTAACTCTGGCGGCAACTGTTTTTTTAGTTTATACTGAGGATAAAAGCCCTTTTATAGACGGAATTACAGCAGTTTTCTCCGTCCTTGGAATGTATTTGACAGTAAGACGCGCTATTGAACAGTGGGTTGTATGGATGTTTGTAAACGGCTTATCTGCCTTTATGTGGCTGAAGATAGCAATCAGCGGTGAAAGAGTGTTTTCTACCGTTATTATGTGGAGTGTCTATTTTATTCTGGCAATTTATTTCTATGTCTGCTGGAGACGAGAGATTAAAAATGATGCTAATTAATGTGTTCAAAGAGCCTCCTCTCCTTACAGGAGAGGATAGAATTTCAATACGAAACGAAGTTGAGTATTAGAAATTCTTGGTGAGGTGGCGGTCAAACATTAAGTAAACAATTTTTTTCAGTCCCACTAAAAAATTATTTTTATCCTCAAAATAACGAAAAAATATGAATGATTAAAACCTGTATTGACTTTTGTTTTTCTGACTGCCCCCTCACCGCATCCGTAGTTTTCGACGTAGTCTCAAATACGGCTGCTCCTCTCCCGCAGGGTGAGGGATGGATAAATCTCAACTCTTTAAAGCATATGCAATAATATACTCGTACAATGTACCTTTGAGCGCAATATTCTTTTTCTTCCCTGCAAGAACCTTCCATTTGTACGAAAGCTTATGTATCGGAGATATTTTCTTCAACTCCTCAAAACGCTCTGCAGAATATGTATTTAAGAGTTCTTTTTCCATAATCTGCACCGGAATATATGAAGAATAAAACATCTTATCCCATTCTTTTCTGTTTTCTTCGGAAGAATTGGCAAGAAGCGTAAAAGCATGAGCATAAAAGAAATAATTTATTACAAAATAATTCTTGCTCCAGTAATTTTCTAAAAACTTTTTCATTTTTGCAATAATTATACTGTTTCCTTTAGATGACATAAAATAATTTGTCATTTTCAAATTATCAGCATCATTCTTTTGCTTGTTCTGAAATACAAATAACTCGGACCATTGAATATATTCAAGAAGAGGTGCTGTTAAATATACCGTTGAATCAATCCAGCAGCCGCCGTGTTCATACAAAAGCCAGGTTCTTAAAATATCTGCAAAGTGAGCTTTTGATATTATGCCTTTTTCTTTTAATTCATATATAAAAGAGGGGATTTCTACATAATTCTTTATTGTATCATTATTTAATACTACGTGCTCCAAATCACCTTTAAATTTTTCAACACTCGATATACAAGCTTTTACAATCTCCGGAGCGTTGGCTAAACCCCCATCCCAATACTGCCATAGTCTGTATGTTTTGTCTTTATTTTGCGATGGCTCGGTTTTATGACCCTCAACCTCTCTTATATCCGGTGTTAAAAACCATTGACAAAATTTTCCTTTTAATACGCGTCTTATTTTTTTATCAAAAATAAAAATTTCAAGAGAAAGTTTTACAATTGAATTAAGTGCCGGTTTTAATTTTGATACAAAGTTGTTTAGCATAGATTTTATTTATTTAAAAGAACAATTTTAAGTTATAAATTTGCTGTATTATCATAATACGATTATTAATTCTGTTATGAAACAACAGTTTTGTCAATACAAACTTCTATAATATAGTGTGTTATTCCTGATAAAATGACGCTATTCTTAAATATGGTGATAGAATGGGTGAATTAAGCAGAAAAGTAGGAAGGCGAATTAAAGAAATCCGCGAAGGGCTTAAGATTAAGCAGTATGAGCTTGCGGAAAAACTGGATATGGAACCTTCCAACCTAACAAGGATTGAGAGCGGATACCAGATGCCAAAAGAAGAAAATTTAGAAAAAATTGCTAGTCTGCTTGGTGTTCGTGTAAAGGATTTGTTTGATTTTGATGAAGAATATACACGGGAAGATTTAATTTTAAAAATTGTATCAATACTAAAAAATTCCGATATTGTTGAACTTGAATATGTTTATAAATTGGTTTCGGAATTGAAAAAGATGAAATAGAATGTAGGTTGGGTGAAACCCAACAATAACATTATTAATTAACCCCCACCCGAATTTCTAAGTTTCGCCTTAAGGCTCAACTTGAAATTCTACCCTCCCCGCTGGAGAGGGGTAGGCTGTACGCTAGGCGTGGCGCTAGCTTCGTAGGTTGGGTGAAACCCAACAACTTTTTATGAGCCATGGAGATTCTTCAGTCGCTCCCGCTCTCTCAGAATGATGATACGCTAGAAGGCAGACCTACCAGCCATTTACATTTACTCCCCCAGAATGACGCAAATCCCATAAGTTTGACATCTCTGCCCGACAAAAAATTCCCCTAAACTTATAAACTCCTCAACCAACCCATTACCTCCACCCGAATTTTTAAGTTTTACCTTTAAGCCTACTCGCCTTCAGCTGGCAGGATGTGGTAAATCATAGATTTACTGCATCAGAAACTTAAGTATTTCATCCACATGCCCTTTGACTTT
This sequence comes from Candidatus Gastranaerophilales bacterium, assembly GCA_944322835.1. Classification (GTDB taxonomy): domain Bacteria; phylum Cyanobacteriota; class Vampirovibrionia; order Gastranaerophilales; family Gastranaerophilaceae; genus CAG-196. The sequence goes on from CALUQF010000003.1 coordinate 12,143, forward strand.
TACCTTTCTCCACTCTTTTTCAATTTCACCATCCGCTGAAATTATGAAAGTTGAGCGCTCAATCCCCATATATTTTCTGCCGTACATTGATTTTTCTTTCCAGACTTCAAAAGCCTCTGCCAGTTTATGTTCTGTATCAGAAAGCAAGATAAAATTCAAATCCTGTTTTTCTTTGAACTTTTGATGGCTCTTTATGCTGTCAGGACTTACGCCTATAATAGTTGCTTTAGAAGTCAGGCGGTTCATGTTATCTCGAAAATCGCAAGCTTCTTGAGTGCAGCCGGAGGTATTATCCTTTGGATAAAAATATAAAACAATACGTTTTCCTATGAAATTATTTAAAGAATATTCTTTTTCTTCGCCATTAATATCAAGTCCGTTTAGTTTTATATTTTGCATAATATTTCCCCCTTCATGTTTGCCCCTTCAGGTTTATTATAAAATAAAAATTTTTCATTTATAATAAATAAAAAGGCTAGTTGAAATGATAAATGATTTGACAAAGGGAGCACCCGTAAAATTAATGCTGCTGTTCTCTGTACCGCTTCTTATAGGTAATATTTTTCAGCAGTTTTATAATATAGCAGATATAATAATTGTAGGAAGAACGCTAGGTATGAAGGCTCTGGCTTCTGTCGGAGCAGTTTCTCCGCTGTTTTTTCTTATTATGTTTATAATTGTAGGCCTAACGAGCGGGTTTTCTGTTATAACAGGGCAAAGATTCGGGGCTAAGGATTATGACGGAGTCAGGCGTTCTGTTACAATGTCAACAATTTTGAGTTTTTTATTTACGGCAGTTTTTACTATATTCTGTGCTGTTTTTATGAATCAACTCTTATTTTTGATGAATGTGCCTAAAGAAATTTATCATGACGCCTTCTGGTATATTGAAATTGTAGTTTTAGGGCTTTTTGTCGCAAATTTCTATAATCTGCTTGCAAATATTATAAGAGCTCTTGGCGATAGCATGACACCTCTTTATTGCCTTATTATTGCATCTGTTTTGAATATATTATTTGCCTTACTATTTATTATAGAATTCCACTGGGGCGTTCCGGGCTCTGCTGTTGCGCTGGTTCTTTCACAGGCAGTATCCGGACTTTTGTGTGTATGGTATATGAAAAAACATTTTCCTATACTGCACCTTAAAAAAGAAGATTGGATTTTTGACTGGAGGCGGGATTACGGATTTGCGTACGAACATTTAAGAGTTGGAATTCCTATGGCTATTCAGTTTGCAATTTTAGGATTAAGTATTTTAATTATTCAAAGTGTCTGCAATAGTTTTGGAGCCGATGTTATAGCTGCATTTACGGCAGCTTTAAGAATAGAGCAGATAGCAACACTACCTATGATATCATTTGGTGTTGCTTTAGCCTCATATGTTGCTCAAAATTTTGGTGCGTGCCATTTTTCAAGAATAAGATACGGAGTTAAAAAAGCTTCGCTTATTAATGTAGGTTTAAGTATTTTTATGGCTGTTATTATGCATTTTTGGGGCGGACATTTTGTAAGGATTTTTGTCGGAAGCGGCAATGAACATGTAGTAAAAATTGCGCACGACTATCTATTTATAAGTTCATTATTTTATTTCTTCCTTGCTCAGATATTTATTTACAGAAATGCTCTTCAAGGTTTGGGACGCGCTACAATACCTATGCTTGCTGCTGTCGGCGAACTTATGATGCGCTCTTTTGCAGCAGTCTTTCTTGCCGTTAGAATAAGTTATTACGGTGTATTCTTTGCCGGGCCGATTGCCTGGGTAGCAGCTTCACTGGTATTAGCCGTAGGGTATTATTCTACAATAAAACAATTTATATATAAAACACAGCAAAAACTTCGAAGTGAAAGAAATAAAGCTTAACCGCGTTTTACAACTGTTGCAATAAGTTCTCCATAGCTGTTGAAGCAGCCGTTTGTTTCTTTAATTTCATAAGAAATATCGCTATCAGAGGCTTTTTCATTTTTAGCAAAAGCTTCTGCACTTTCTAAATCCTTGAATTCACCGGCCATATCCGGTTCAAAATATGATGGTTTATCTATATATACCTGATACATAATCTATTCCTCCTTATTTTCACTCTACGCCGGATAGAATAATTAGTCAAGAAATATTAGGTGTAGATTTAGTATGCAGTAAGTCATAACCAACTATCCGAGCATAGCAACGTTTGTTTTACCAAACTTTGCTGACATATCATCAATATGGTGAATTAAATAAACGTAAGGTTCTAAATCTTTTTCATTTAAATCAACTATTGCACCCCACTCTATACGTCCGTGGTGTGCGGCTATCATTTTGGCGACACGTTTAAATCCTGCTGTCATACAGATAGAAAATCCGTATTGCGAATGAGATATCCACTCTTTTCTGAAATTCTCATCGTAATCAATAAGCCCGGACTCTGTATCTACGGTATATTCAAAGATTTTTCCGATATCGTGCAAAAGACAAGCTGCAAAAACTTCGTCCTGACGAACTTTCTGGAAAAATATTTCTAAATTCTTTTCTGCATATTTTAAACATTCCAGGGTATGAACCATCAAACCGCCGATGTAGTTATGGTGCATTAGTTTTGCGGCAGGCGAAATCATGAGTTTCTCTTTGTTATCCGAATATATTTTAGATACAAAATTCTTTAAATTCTCATCTTTAATCTTATTAATGTATTCTTCCAATTCAGAATAAACTTTTTCCTGTTCTTCTTTATCTATACCGGTTTTTGCTTCTTTAATCAGTTCAAGAGAGGATACAAGACAGTTATTATATCTTTCATTAAATGAGCCGGATACTATTTTCAGCTGGTTTCCGCATCTAAACAGTTTCATATCCATTCTGTTAAGAGCTTCTTCCCACAAAATACAGTTTAAAAATTCACCTGTTTTGGGGTCCTTCAACTGTAATTTACCCATTTTTGAACCCGATTTTGTATCGCCGATTGCAAAAGTAACAACCTCATATATAATATCTGTACTGAACATTATAAATTTCTCCTGATTATTGTTTGATTATATCACACATTATCCCTAAACACCAAAAAAGATGAATTGATAATCCAATTCATCCAATCTGTCAGAAAACAAAAAGCATTTTCTTATTTTTTCTTTCTGTACTTGCTTTCTTCTTCGTCCACCTGGTCAAGTACATTTCCTGCCGCGCCTCCGAGTGCTCCGAATGTGGCGGCGTAAGCTCCGTATGCAATAGGTGCTGCAAGTCCGCCTGATAATACCGATATCAAACCTAATGCGCCTACTCCTATTAAGGCTCCAAGACCGGCTCCTTTTACGGCTTTGCTTTTGAAGGCAACAGTGTCTGTTTTCGGTTCATCAAGATGGAGATTTGGAGAGCTTGTTTTACATTGCCTGTTGGCAATTCTCAAGTTCGAATTAACTGCCCCGCCATTTTGGATGGCATAAATTCTCATAATCATATACCTCTCTTTTAACACACGCATGCACATTACAATAAAAACGCTGTTTTGTCAAGCCTTTTGTTATAATTGTTTACATATTAGACACACTACTGGCCGAGATAAATTTATAAACAAATATTGTATACTACGACATATTTGCAATTGCGGAATATTATAGGATGTATAGGCATAAAAAGGCCCCCTCACCCGCATCCGTAATTCGCTAACGCTCAAACGGCTGCTCCCTCTCCCGCAAGGTGCGAGGGGCCTATTACGCCAAATCTTGTAGAATGTGGTAAATCTGTGATTTACCGCATCAAAAACATAAATTATGTTTCGGTAATCAAAGCTTACCAAAACCTACAGAACTTCAAGCCTGTAATTCCGTGCCTTGTCATTGCGAGAGCGATTAGCTCGAAGCAATCCAGCCGATTATTAACTATATTATTTTTAAAGATTAGTTGCGTAGGGTAGACTGAAGTCTACCTTAATTATTAACGAACTAACCCCCACCCGAATTTCTAAGTTTCGCCGTAGGGCTCAACTTGAAATTCTACCCTCCCCCTCGGAGAGGGAATTCGCGCTACGCCAGACGTGGAACCTACCCGCCCCGCCAGATTGACCTCTGCGTGGGAGCGGATTTGCGGATGGACGGGGGTAAATGTATAGTCCGAATTGCGGACAGATGGAGCCGGCTAAACCGTTAGATTTAAAGGCGGAACGTTGTGAGCGTGGAGTAAATCCAAAACAGGGCCGAAATCTTTAATTTCGGGGAGGGGTCCTATACAGATGTTGTATTAGTATTTTTTACTCCTAAAAATTATCTTGGACAGTTGTGCATATTAGACAGTCAGATTATGCTTATGTGTAATTACAAATTCCATACTTAATTCTATCATATACTTGCTATGACAAACAATTTTAATGAAGATTATCAATACGACAGTTGTGTATCGAGAGGAATCTGCTCGGTTAATCCGAGAACTTCCTCTTTGCAGGAAATTCTTGTTCTGTATTTGAGATTAAGTTCTTATTATGCTTTAAAACTATATGAAAACAACTCTCCTGATTCATCGATTAAAGATATTATTTTAACTACTATATCGATACTTGTTTCCAATCCGGAATTTTCAGAGACGGATTTCAAGGCTGTAACAGAGAGGTTTGATGAAATTCTTCCGGGAATTATAGAAAAATATGAAGAGCTTTGCAAGGAGCAGGACACTGTACCGGAGTGTTTGAAATCGGTTTTAAAGTTCAATAAGAATATCGATATAATAAAATCCATCCGGCTCGGGGAAAAAGAATTTTTGAAAAAAATTCAGCAGGTTCCTCGGGAAATCAGGGATTTGTATAAAATTTTATTTGTACTGGCTAAAAGTATATGCACAAATGTTCTTGATTTGGAAACTTATGATAAAGACGGAAATGAGGGATATCTTACTATACTTAAATTATTGAATAGTTTGAATTCCGAAAACAGAGATGCAGATATTTTTAAAAACTTATTAGAAGAAGGTGCAAAAGTTGATAATGAACTTATGAAACTTGTGCGCTTAAAGCAGGAAGAGCGGTACGGTAAGCAAAAAATAACCGAGGTTTCTTATTCTACAACTCCATCCAAGGCGATTCTTGTGGTCGGGTCGAATATCAGAGAGCTTGAAGATGTATTAGATGCAGTTAAGGATAAGAAAATAGATGTTTATACCCATGATGAAATGATGCTTGCCCATACATTTCCGAAATTTTCAGAGTATAAAAATCTAAAAGGCCAATTCGGACAGGGGATGGAAAATTGTCTGCTTGATTTTGCAACTTTCCCGGGACCTATCATACTTACAAGACATTCGCTTTATAATGTAGAAAACCTTTATCGCGGTTTATTATATACGACCGATTTTGCTTATTCAAAAGGCGTAATACCTATTAAAAATAAGGATTTTTCCGGGGTTATTAAAGCCGCGGAAGATGCAAAAGGTTTCAAGAACGGAAAACAGTGCGAATCTGTGGCTATCGGATATAATTATGAAAACTCCGGAGATGAAATCAGAGAAAAAATTAAAAACGGAAATTTCTCTCAAATATTTTTGATTGGCTTAAACGGCTACACGCTTGAACAGCAGGCTTATTTTGACAAGCTTATCAAAGAAACTCCGGATGATATTCTGATAGTATCTCTTTCCTATTGCAGAGAGAAAAATAACGTTCTATGCCTGAACGCGTGTTTTGACAGTTTTGCAATTGTTGAATTTGCAGAAAAGATGATAGAAGAATTTAACCTTTCGGTTACGGTCTTTTTCCCGACATGTGACAGACATACAATATCACAGATGATTTATCTATCTAAAAATGATAGGATTTCCGTGTATGTGGGCAAATGTACGCCTATTATTCTTAATCCGAACTTAATTAATACATTAAACAAAATATTCAAAATTAATGGGTTAAGCTCTGTAAAAACAGATTTGGAAGATATTTTGAATAAAAAATAGATTGTTCTTCTGCTTAATTTGCGGTATATTGAAAAAAGAATTTTTAGAAGAAGAGGTCTTATTTATGCAAAATAATCTTTCAGTAATCGTTTTAGACAAGAATGAAAACTCCAGAGAGGTTATAAAAGGTTATCTGCAAGATATTGGATTTATTTCCGATGTAAAGCTTTTTGACGATTATTTAAAAGGATACGAAGAAATAAAAGCAGCGGGAGATAATTGTATTGTGCTTATGGATATTTCGTCCGAAGAGGATGAGGATGTAAGAAATATTGCGGAGAAGATTAAACTCTGTACTCCGAGACTTGTAATATCTTCTTCCGACTATTCTACAAATACTATTATTAAAGCCCTAAGAGCAGGTGCAAAAGAATTTCTGCCCAAACCGATTTTAAAAGAAGATTTGATAAGAGTTTTATCGCAGATGGCGAGTATTAATCCCGAACAGGAATTTTCTCAGGCCAAAATTATAACTGTATATTCTAATAAAGGCGGTATCGGAAAAACTACAATTGCGGTTAATCTTGCATCAGAACTTGCTAAAGTCACCAAAGTCAAGGTGGCGCTTGTGGATTTGAATCTACAGCTCGGAGATGTATCAACTTTTCTTAATCTAAATCCGACATTCGATGTTAATTATGTTATTAAAAATATGCTCGATAAAGAAGAGGATGTTTTCCTTAAAGCTTTTGAAAAATATAAAGAGACGTCTTTGTATGTTTTATCTGATCCGAGTTATATAGAGCAGTCCGGGAGTATGACTCCTCAAATGATTACAAATTTGTTCAAAGCTCTTAGAAAAGTTTTTACTTATATTGTTGTTGATATGTCATCAAATATTGATGCTAATTCACTAAAAATTCTTGACTGCTCGGATTGGATTATATTTACAACAATCGTCAATATTCCGGCTATTAGAAACGCACAGAGATGCCTCAATCTTTTTAGGTCTAGAAAATATCCGGGTGATAAAGTAAAAATTATTATTAATAGATATATGGATAATGATGAAATAAAAGTTGATGATATTGAAAATACTCTCGGTGAAAAGATTTACTGGAAAATTCCGAACAATTATTTCACGATTATGGAGGCTCTCAATAAAGGAAATACGGTTGCAGAGATTAATGCGTCCTCTAATGTTGCGAACAGTTTTAGAGAGTTTGCATCAAAGGTTTCGGATGATATTATTGAACAAGAGGTTATACAATACAGGGTTTAGGAGATAAAATGTTAAATTGTATTCAAGAGAGCTTTAAGCTTACGAATAAATATATTATACTTGCAACACCATTAATTCTGTTTTCGCTGTTGTCGAGTTTGTATATACTTTTTTCTATGGGCGGAAATGTGATTAGCCTGGCTGTTGCCGGTGTTTTGTTTGTTCTTATGTTTGCAGCATTTTTATCCGGATGGTTTTTTATGATTCGTGAATGTGTAAAAAACCCTGATACAGAGGACCCTAATTCGTTAATAAAATACTTTCCGGAAGGTGTCGGAGAATATTTTTTATCGGCGTTGGGAGGAGTATTATTTGCTCTTATTATTGCATCGGCTCTTGTTTTGGTTTCCTATTTTGCCGGCATGAAATTAATCGGTGAAATCGGGATTCCAAATGATGTTCTTGCAAAAGCCATGGAATCTTTTAGCGAATTAAAATCCATGCTGCTTTCATTAAGCGAAGAACAATTGCTAAAGCTTAATGCCTGGAACATTTTGTTATTTCTAACCATGATTTTTACTTACTTTATAATGATGTTTTACGCTCCCGTGATGTTGTTTAAAGAAAAAAATCCTTTTATTGCGTTTTTTGTATCATTGAAAGATTTATTCAGCCGAAAATTCCTGCAAAATCTTTTACTATTTGCAGTCATATTTATATCGTATTTTATCCTGTCAATACTTACAACAATTCTTGGTATGAATATTATTATTCATTTTATTTTTACGATTATTAACTTTTATTATCTGGTATTGATAGCAGTTTTGGTTTTTAATTTTTATTATAACAATTACGCCAGAGTTGGCTCTAAGATAGATAAATTATGTTGATTTTTCGTATACGTAACGGTTAAAAAGGCGCCTAAATCCATTTTCGGCTAAATATTTATCGGCGTTGCTGCTTAGAATATCATGTTCTCCTAATACAAGAAGGCTCGTTTTATCCATCTTTTCTCCTAGTTTTTGTGCCAGAAATTTGCAGTTTGAATCTTTAAGATATTGCCAGAAATTTCTGCACAAAAGTACAGTATTCTGAAATTGGATTTCGGAAACATCCTGAAGAATATCGCCCTGCTGAAAAATTACTTTATCTTTTAATATCGGACGCGGCTTTAATGCCAGATGATATTCCGAAGATTGAGCCGGAGAATATGAGAAAAAGCGGTTTAAATTATTGTTTGTGTAATAGCTAATTTTATACAAATCATTATTATTAATACCTATTTGACTGCCCTTTTGAGCATTAATAATATTATCGGGGTTGATGTCTTTTGCCAGTATCGGGAAAAATTTTTCCGCTGTTTTACCCAGCGACAAGCCTAACTGTATAATTAAAGAATATACTTCCGGGCCGTTAGAACATGCGTGATTAATAATATTAACTTTTGGGGTATTTCGGTATTTATTGTTTAATAAATTAATTAATCCGTGCCAATCCAAATCATCCCGAAAAAAATAAGTTGTTGTTTTATATAATAACCCGCCTGATTTATCCGTTATCCGGCGGTTATTGCTTTTAAAACCAACTGAAGGAGAATTTTGTATTAAAGAAATTCGCATAATATCTTAAAACCTGTAAAATATATTTTTGCCTTGAGAGCTTGTAAAAAAAAATATATTTTTAGAAAAATTACTAAGCAGTATTGTGCACTATATGACATTAACTTTTTCGTTGTATAATCATCCATAGAATAAAATATCCCCGTTAATATTGATTAGCGGGGATATTTTTATTTGAAGCTTTTATCTATTAATAAAGAATAGTTAATTCTTCATCCGGATTCAATGCAGAATCGTTAGTTGTGTTAGGTACAAAGATGTACTTAGCTTCATCAACGAATTCATAGCAAACACCGAATACGCCGCTTCCAACAAGTTTAACAATGTTGTAAACACCTTTACCTACAGTGATAAAGCTGCTTCCAACACTCTTAAGTCCTTTTAGCGGGTGAAGTGATGCTGTATCGCAGAATGCATCAGACCAGTTGTCGCCGTATTCTTCTAAGCCGTTAGCTACGACTTCAACACCTGATGATGCTGTTCTGCCTGCAACACCGACAATTCTTCCGGCCATTGAGAATGGAGCTGCAAGAACTCTTGATACAACATTCGGGTTCTTAGAAACGTTAACTTCTGCGCTTGAAAGCTTGTTCGGGAATTCTGCGCAGTTGTCGCCGTTAGAAATACTCTTGAATGTAACTTCTACATAGCCCGGATTTTTAACTCCAGGTCTTGAAATTCCTGAAACAATACCCTTAACTGTAGAACCTGCAGGATAGCAAACGCCTGCTACAGTTACATCTTCTGTTGTTTTTGCTGTAAATGTATCGCCTACATTAGATGTTCTTGCGCTTATTCTTTCGCTAAGTTTAATCTTAATTGTCATAGGTTCATACTTAGTAGCGCAGTTTACAGCACCATTTGAGGTATCAATATTGAAGTTAGCTTTCAATGCACCGAGCATATATGCAACTTGTTCTTTTGACAAGTATTCATCATTGATAACTTTATCTTTATCAGCGATTTTGTTCAAAATGCCGGAAGATATTACTTCATTTGCTGCTTCATAGCCCCATGCAGGAACATATTTTACGCTCTGGCCTTCAAAAACAGGAGCTTTTTTGTCTGCAGAAACATTCATCATTTTTGCAAATGTTGCAAAAACTTCTGCCTTGGTAATCGGCTGGTCAGGCTTGAAAGTAGAGTCAGGATAGCCAATCATAACATCAGCTGTAAGAGCTCTATCGATTTGATCTTTTGCCCAATAATCAGCTGCTACATCTGAATAACTATTACCCTTAACTTCTTTAAGCTCTAAGCCGTCTGCAAGAATAAAAGCCAATTCAGAACGTAATACCGGCATTTTCGGATTAAAGATACCGGCGCGTTTTGCATCCATTTTGTCTTTCATATTGCAAAGCATTTCTTTTGCAAAACGGTTAACAATAACATTCTGCTTGCTTTCAATTGTCTTAACATGACATGGTTTGTAAACTTTGCCGCCGATTACTACATCATTTTCAGCTGTAGTAAGGGTGTGTGATTGTGAGCCGAACAACGTCGGATGAGCATAAGCTTGTACATCTGCAGGGCATTTTGCCATTGCAGCACAAGATACTACACATACGACACTAAGTGCCGTTAAAATTTTACCAGATAGTCTCATACTTCTCCTTTCTTTTCTACTTTTTCTTTTTCTGCATTAGATATGCTTGAGGATAGCAGAAATCCTCTCTAAAACCTATTCGCCTGTACATTTTTAAGGCTTTGTAATTATTAGTTTCAGTTGTAACATTAACTTCACTAAACTCTCTCTTTCCTAATTTTGTCCAATCTACAATAGTCTTGATTGAACGATTTAAAAGATGCTCGGAAAAACCATGACCTCTGTGCTCTTTTTCAATTGCAACAAGAGGGATATTTGCAATTTTTCCACCGGTTACATTCGCAAAAGCAAATCCTACAGGTGTGTCTTTATATAATAACACAGAAGTAACATCAGGCAAGAACTCGCCATAAATATTTTCAACGATTTTATTAATAATGTCTCTGGTACCTTCCATTGACTTAAATCTTGTATCATACAAAGCATCTTGCGTATCACGGAATGATTCATGTATAATCCTTATTGCATCTTCATAATATGAATCAGAATAGCTTACGATTTTATAATCATCAGAACGTTCTGAAAGCTTCATATTCTCTAAAATTCTTTCAGAAGAGGCATTTCCCATCATAAACCTTAAAACTGCAAGTCCTACAAACTTGAACCCAAATCTTGCAATATCAGCTGTAAACACTGATTGATGACCTATCATCGGATAAGAAACAACCTTGTTTTCACGCTCGCTTGCTGTTAGTTCCAAAAACTTTTCAAGAAGAAGCTTTATTTTCGTAATTTCATCTTCTGTTCCAAGGCAATGTATGAGATTAAGCTCGATTGATTCTGAAATAGAAGTTGTATATACAAGAAATGCTGTCGGAATATCATTTTCTTTTAAAACAATGCAGTGCATATAATTTTTTTCAACAGCATCAATAAATTCTTCATAACTCAACGGTTCAAGTTCAAATTTATACTCGCTTACAGCCTTAGCCTTAAAATCATTGTATACACCCGCAAAGATTTTAGACAAACTGCCGTTTAATAATTCTACTTCGTATGCTGTTTCTGCCATAAACTTTCCTTTACTTCCGCTTACATCAAGTGATGCATTTTTTCTTTTTTGGTATTTATATACCGTTCATTGTATTTGTTAACTTCTGATTTAATATTAATATTCTCGTGAATTGTAAGTCCGTAACCTTTCAAGCCCACGATTTTTTTAGGGTTATTTGTAATAAGATTAAAATTATTAAACCCTAAATCAAGAATAATCTGTGCTCCGACGCCGTAATTTCTTAAATCAGGCGCAAATCCTAGAGAAACGTTTGCCTCTATTGTGTCCTGCCCCTGTTCTTGAAGCTTGTAGGCTTTTAATTTATTAATAAGCCCGATACCGCGGCCTTCATGGTCTCTAAGGTAAATTAAAGCACCTTTGCCGTATTCATCTATCATATGCAGAGCATTATGCAGCTGCCAGTTGCAGTCGCATTTCAGACTGTGGAAAATATCGCCGGTCAGACATTCGCTGTGAACCCTGATTAGCGGAATTTTATCCGAGCCGTCGTCTTTCACAAGCGCAACATGTTCGCAGCCGGTAATAGTATCTGTGTATCCGATTATATTAAAATCGCCGAATTGCGTCGGTAAAAATACTTCAATCTCTCTTTTGACAAATTTTTCACTTTTAAGCCTGTAAGCAATCAAATCGGCAACTGTTATAAACTTAAACCCGTGTTTTTGTGCGAATTCATGCAAATCATCACGCCTTGCCATCTCTCCGTTTTCTTTCATAATTTCGCACATAATGCCGGCTTCTCTATGCCCGCAGAGTCTTGCTAAGTCGACAACGGCTTCCGTATGCCCGCATCTTTTAAGCACACCGCCTTTTCTTGCAACGCATGGAAACAAGTGTCCGGGACGTCTTAAATCAGAAGGCTGTGCATCAGGTGCTATAGCAACTTCAATGGTTTTTGCTCTATCAAATGCTGAAACGCCGGTTGTTACACCATATTTAGGATGTGCATCGATACTCAAAGAAAAAGCCGTCTGCATACTTTCAGTATTTTTTTCTACCATCTGCGGCAAATCCAATTGTTTTGCGATTTCATTGGATATTGCAAGACAGACAATCCCGCGGCATTCCTTAGTAATAAAATTCACGAGTTCAGGGGTTACAAACTGCGCCGAGCAAATTAAATCACCTTCGTTTTCTCTGTCCTCATCATCCGCAACAATGATAGGTTTTCCGCTGCGAAAATCCTCAAGAGCTTCTTCAATTGTATTAAATTGATTTGTCATAATTAATAAAATCCGTTTCTTTTCAGAAAATCCATATCAATTCTTGACCTATTATCACTCGTTGATAAAAATTTTTCAACATATTTAGCCAGAATATCCACCTCAATATTTACATAATTACCGGTTTGAAGGTTTTTAAGGGTGGTATTTCTGAATGTATGCGGAATTACTGCAATTTTTATAGCGTTTCCGCTTATATCGGCAACAGTAAGGCTTACCCCGTTTATAGCGATTGAACCTTTTTTCACAACATAACGTGCATCTTTTGGATTAAGCTCTATTGAGAGGTCAAAAAATCCGTTATTAGGAGTTACATTTCCAACCTTTCCTATTCCATCAATATGCCCGGAAACAATATGACCTCCGAACCTTCCATCAGCGGGCATTGCGCGTTCAAGATTCACGGAAGAACCTGGTTTTAACTCGTGTAAAGCTGTAACCATAAAAGTTTCAGGTGAAACATCTGCAGAAAAAGAGTGGGTTCCTATCTCTGTAACAGTAAGACAGGTGCCGTTTACCGCGATACTGTCGCCTATTTTTGTGCTTTCTAAGACCATTTTGCATTCTATTACTGCTTTTTTTTCGGTAATAGACAGGACCTTGCCAATTTCCTCGATGATTCCTGTAAACATATGGGTATTTTATCATACACAAGACAAAATGTATAGTCTGAAATTTCTATTCTACAGAAGCTAAAAGAGCATTTATCTCGGATATTAAATCTTCATTAGTAGTCTTTACAGCATTCACCAAAGCCTTTTTCAATAACGATTTAGCTTTATTCGGACTGTTAAAATCAATCATAATCTGTGCTGCTGATTTATAATTAATTGCAATTTCTTCCTTTGCATTTGTTTTTTCATAATTTTTCACAGCTTCAGCATAATATTTCAATGCTTTATCACCTTTCTTAAATTGAACACAAGCATCAGCGGTATTGGATAATACATAACCTTTCATTGTACTGTCAGTTGTCTGTTCTATAAGTTTGCGTGCAACTTCATAATAATCAAAGGCGTTTTCGTTGTATTTGTCCGTAAAAATATTTGCCATTCTTGTTAATGAATCAGACTGACCGATTAAATCATCGGATTTCCCTGCATATGAAATTGAAGTCATATAGTGATTTAGAGCCGGTTCTATTTCATTAACATCATCATAAATCTGTGCCATTGAATAGTGAGCTCTGGATTTTACATTAACATCGGTTGTGTATTGTAAAGACTTATTATAACTGTTCAGAGCCTGTACAACATGATCATTATCATCATATATTTTACCGATTTCAAGACAAATTCTTGATTGGGTTTCATTATCTTTAAGCTCTTCAGCACGAACAAAAGCCTCTTTGAAAATTTTCATTGCTTTTTGCGGGTTATTTGAAAAGGCTTGTTTTTTTGCTTCTATGAACAATGATTTAAGCTTTGTATCTTGTGGAACAATTGTAATATTTGGTTTTTTAGATATTGTTTCCTGTGCTTGGGTAAATTCTTCTTCGAGAGAAATTTCTTCCGGTTCAAACTCTATAATCTCTTGCGAAGGTTCTTGCTGTGGTATTTGAGCGGCCTCAACTTCCTGCTGAACGGGTTGCTGCTCCTCAAGTTTTGACTGTTCCTGAGGTTTTGTTTTAGGATTATTTTCAGGAAATTTTACAAGGAAGCTCGGATTAACTTCATCTTCATTGTAACTGTAATTAATTTTTTGCAAAAATAAAGCATCCAGCCAGTTCTGAACGACTTTCGAATCTTTATTCAATGTTTCGGAAATGTATTTATCTAAAAGCGATGCTGCAATTTTTAAATTGCTCTGTATAAGGTTAACCTGCGGTTGGGGAGAACGAACCTGTTCATCCACAATTTGGAGATAATGATTAACCTGCTCTTCTACTTCCGGAGGAGTAGCAATCGCCTTTATTGTATTTCTGAAATCTTTAAGAATTTGTGCAATATTAATTTTATTGCTTCTATGCTGCTGCGGTGCCGGCTGCGACTGCGGTGCCGGAGCTTGTCCTATTTGCTGATATCCTGCCTGTGCAGCTTGATATTGAATGGGATTGATCTGGTGGGGGGTGTATCTTATAGGAGGGGGTGTCTGAACCTGATATGTCTGGCGTTGAGGAGCAGCTGAATAGGCATTATTTGCTGGAGAATAAATTGCCGGACGGGTATTAACAGCTGGTGATTGCTGCATATCTTCCGCCCTGCCGCGGGCAACAACATGTTGATTCTGGTGCTGTTGCTGCTGGTCTTGCGTGTTACCGTTATGACCGTCCTTGTCAGTACCGTCGCTGCCTGCGTTATAATTGCCTCGCTGCGGATAAGGGCGCGGGCGTACTGTGTTCATTGTGTTAAACAATATAAACCGTCCTTCCTTTAATAATATCGGATATTATTCAAGGTTCTTTACTGTTTTATTAAAATTTCATTTGTTTAGATGATATTTATTTAATGAACAACTTTAAGAAGTCATGTTTTTAGGTTAAAATGTATTTATGCTAAAGGGTAAAAATATTTTAATCGGGATTACAGGCGGTATCGCAGCGTATAAAATATGCACGCTTATCAGGCTTTATAGGAAAGCAGAAGCCAATGTAAGAGTTGTATTAACACCAAATGCCTTAAATTTTGTTACAAAACTGACTCTGCAAACACTGTCCAACAACGAAGTCTATGTTGAAAATTTTGAAATCGATGAATACAAGCCCGAACATATTGCTCTTACAGAGGCTGACATTTTTGTAATTGCGCCGGCAAGCGCCAATACAATCTCTAAACTCGCTAACGGAATCTGCGACAATCTGCTTTTGTCAACAGCCTGTGCGTTTAATAATCCGTTTCTGATTGTTCCTGCAATGAATACAAATATGTGGAACAACCCGCTTATCCAGGAAAATATAAACAAATTAAAAACCTCCGGATACCATATATTGGAGCCGGAAAGCGGTTATCTTGCCTGCGGTACCAACGGGTTAGGAAGAATGAGGGAAGTCGAAGAAATATTTGATAAAACTGTAGAGATTTTATCAGGCAGGCTCAAAGGTAAAAAGATATTGATAACAGCCGGCGGTACAAAAGAAAAAATTGATCCCGTCAGATACATCTCTAACTCGTCTTCCGGAAAAATGGGGCTTGCGCTCGCAGATGAAGCTTACGCCATGGGGGCAGAAGTAACACTTATTTCAACCTTTAAAACAGATAAAAAGTATAAAAATATCGTAACAGAATCCGCTTTAGAGATGGAAAAAGCCGTAAAAGAAAACCTCTCTGCCCAGGATTGTGTAATTATGGCCGCTGCAGTTGCTGATTACAGGGTTGAGAATTATTCAGAACAAAAAATCAAAAAAGGGGTAAATGGAGGGGTAGGGGTAAATGAGGAGGTAAATGGAAGGGCAAATGATGAGCTTACTCTGAAGCTTATTAAGAACCCTGATATATTGAAAGGAATATGTATTGCATTGCAGGAAAAACGTAAAACCCCTCCCCCTAACCCCCTCCCACACGGGGCGGGGGAACTTTGCCCGATTATTGTCGGATTTTGCGCAGAAAGCGAAAACTTGATTGAGAATGCTAAAATTAAGATTAAAAACAAAGGGTGTGATTACTTAATTGCAAACGATATTTCAAGGAAAGATATCGGATTCAACAGCGACGAGAATGAAGTTTACATTCTTGACAAAAACCTTAATATAAAACATATTGAAAAAGATACCAAACAAAATATAGCCAAACGTATTTTGGAGGAGATTTTTGAATAAATATGAAATTGTTAAAAAAATAGAGGATTTTGCACCGTTAGAAACGCAGGAAAGCTGGGATTCAAGCGGCTGGGGGGTAGATACGGAAGGAAGTGAAGTAAACAAAATCATGTTTGCTCTGACGGTTACCGACAACGTGGTTGAACAGGCGCGACAATCCGGATGTGATATGATAATTTCGCATCATCCGCTGTTTTTTATTCCGTTTAAATACAAAGATATAAATATTTATTCCGCTCATACTAATCTCGATAGAGCGGAAGGCGGAACTACAGATACTCTGATTAAGGTTTTAGGTTTTAAAAAAAGCAGAAATGATGATTTTGCACGGATTGTGGAACTTGATGAACCGATTAGTGTAGAAGAATTGAGAGAAAAACTCTTAAAAATATCGCCAAATTTGAGATATGTGAATAATAAAGGCTTAACGCAAATAAAAACAATCGGGTTTTGTGCAGGCTCCGGTTCTGAATTTATTGATAAAACCGATGCATTTGTAACCGGCGATATAAAATTCCATACAGCACTGGACGCTAACACAGTTCTTTTTGATATAGGACATTTTGAGAGCGAAATTTTTGCGCCAGGGCTTTTGATGGAAATTTGCGATGCGGGTGGGGTAATTGCTGATGAAAAGAGTCCTTTTATTTATTAGTATATTTTTCCTGTCTGCTTTAGCAGTGTTTGCTTATGAAACTATTATAATAAAGTTTCCTGATAAAGAATTGTGGGTTAAAGCGTATTATAAAAAAGTAAATAATGAGGCAATTCTCCAGTATGTTCCAAACGGCCAGAGCAGTAATAATTGGACAAGAACCGTTGTTGTTCACTCATATAACGGCTCAACTTATCCGATAAATATTTTTATGAATAATAATCTGGCACGTATGAAAAAAATTAATCCGACCGGCCGATATAAGACATTAAGACTTACAGCCAATGATGCGATAGCCGGAAGATGTACGGATGATTACGGTAATATAAAAGGGCAGTGCGAGTTTTTGAGGGTTACAAGGGGATATGAAGGGATTGTTACTATTCATTATATGAATAAAAACAAAGAAGATTTTATGGATGAATATTCTAAATGGTACAACATAATTAAAAAAGCCCGCCTCTATAATAGCTACTATAGAGACGAGCGTACACTTGATAAAGCTGAGTATTTTGAATTGTAAAACTTGAAGAGTATTAATATGTTATTTTATATCCTTCTGATATAACCCGAGCAGTACAAGCATACCCATTCCAGCTGATATTTCCATTTACTGGACATGTATTTTCCCAAGATCTTGTACCAGGGTCAAAAACTACAGAATCTAATCCACCTACAGGATATAGAATCCCATTCTCTCCAAGGTAAAAATAAAACAAATCACGACCAATTACATTGGGAGCACTTGCACCGTTTACATCAATAACAACTGCAGCTGCTTGATTAAATAATGAACCGCCTTGATTTATAATATTTCTTCTTGTGGCTTCTGTCGGATTTTGATCTCTACAAGGAGCAATGAAAATAGCTGCTCCATTTTTCATTTCAATAACGTGATTTGTTCCAATACCCAAATTTGGGTCTCTTGCCATTACATTAATAACATCATCAGAAGATTCATCGTCACGTGTTCCATTTTCGTCCATCCCTGCGGGTAAAGGTTGCCCGGCGTAGTATTCTCGGATCATATCAGCCCCGTCTCCATCGTCTTCATGCGGAAGCCTTGAACCATTAATATGCATAAACCTTCCTATATTACCTGCAAAAGCTCTTCTATTATCAACTTGGGCCCAGGCTTGCGTTTGAAACATATTATCAACCCCTTCACTTATAATCATATTTGTAAATGCATTTTCTAAATTTGAGATTGACACAGAAAGTTTAGCAGCATTGGCTTCATTTCTGCTGCTCATAACCAAAGCTGGCGCAGTGAGTGCAGCTACAACACCTATAATTCCAAGTGTAATCAATACTTCAGCCAACGTGAATCCAGATTTTTTCATAAAAGCTCTCCTATAAAGTGTTACATTGAATGTAACATAATACATATTGTGGTGCTACGCACGTAGGAGACTGGTCGACAGGCATTCTATCTAAAGACTACCAGATAATATTTGGCCTACTGACCTGTCTCAATGTACGCCCATGTAACTTAATACATATTGTGTTACATTAGGGGTAAATATTAGGGGTGGAATGCAGAGTGCAAGAGGGATGGAGGCTTACGCCCTCATCGGGTCATCCGGCCAGCTTCTGCAGTCTTAGGGAGAAGCAACAAGATGCACTAAACTAGCGCGTTTTAGCCCTTCTCCCCATGTGGGAGAAGGTGGGCGGAGACCGGATGAGGGGTAAATTTTATTAAAAGCTTGAAGTTCGCACTATATGTGTGTTATAATGAGATAAATTAATGTTAATGTAACACAATATGTATTATGTTACCTAAGAGAGAGGATAATTTATGAAAAAAATCGGATTTACTTTGGCGGAAGTATTGATTACACTTGGAATTATAGGTGTTGTAGCAGCACTTACTGCGCCAGCTTTGGTTATGAGCAGCAGAAACCAGGCCAATGCTGCCAAATTGTCGGTTGCTGTTTCAAATCTCGAAAATGCTCTACAGAATATGTTGGTAACAGAAAATGTTGACACTTTATTCCAAACAAGAGCTTGGCAAAACGCAGGTAATCGTCCAGCATTTGCTGGTAATATTGGACAACATATGCGAATAAATGGCTATCGAGGAATTGCTGGTGAACAATCGGAGGCCGAGGCTGGAGGGGGAAATTTAGTTCGTCAATATTATGGGGCTAATAACCTTCCTAGTCGTATGACAGCTGATGGTGCTAAAGATATGACGGAGGCAGCTAACAATGATGTAACAAATACTATGGGACGCGCACCTCAAGGCAATGCTGGGGTTAATCATATTATTGAAGCAAAAAATGGTGTAGTATACTTTTTCACTCCAAATGTTAACGTAAACCCTACACAAGCAGAAAAGGATAACATAATAGCACAAGGCGGAGCATTATTTAATGAAGCTGCTGATGTATATATCGATGTTAATGGTCAATCGGCGCCGAATACTTTAGGACGTGATATCTTTGCATTTTATCTTGGAGACGACGGAATAATGTATCCAATAGGTGGCCTTGATGTATCTATTTTAGATAACCACGGAAATACCGACATGTGGAATACTGCAGGAGCAGATAGTAACCGAAATTGCCGGGATGGTTCAATTAATCAGGGTTATGGCTGTACCGCGAGAGTAATTGCTGAAGGATATCAAATGAATTATTAATATATAGAAATTAATGCAATGAGATTGAATGGCTATCATTCAATCTCATTTTTTATTTAATAAATTTTTGAAAACTCCAAAAAGTCAGGTAGGGTGGGCAAAGTCTCTTTATTATAGGTATTTTAAATTATTTTATGTATGGCGTGCCCACCGATTAATTTTTGATTTAAGTTTATGGTGGGCACGCTGTACCAAGTTAAAACCAATTATTTGTAATTTAATGTAGCTTTGCCCACACTACCTAACTTCACTGCCAAAATATTCACACTTAATGTCTTCCATCTTATTCTCTCCTTTCTAAGCTAACTCATTAGGTATTGCATAAAGTCAGGTAGGGTGGGCAAAGTCTCTTTATTATAGGTATTTTAAATTATTTTATGTATGGCGTGCCCACCGATTAATTTTTGATTTAAGTTTATGGTGGGCACGCTGTACCAAGTTAAAACCAATTATTTGTAATTTAATGTAGCTTTGCCCACACTACCTGACTTCACTGCCAAAATATTCACACTTAATGTTTTCCATCTTATTCTCTCCTTTCTAAGCTAACTCATTAGGTATTGCATAAAGTACGGTTTCTGATGAAGTTTCAGAATAATGCCCAAGTCTGAATTTATAGTTTTCCAGATTTTCTTGTAAATAAAGCGGAATAGTAATTAAGTCTTTCCCTTCCTGATGATAAATTGAAATTGCAAGTTGCGGACGGCATTTTTTTATTGTTTCAATTCCGCCTTGGAGGGCGGAAAGTTCTGCCCCTTCTATATCCATTTTGATGAAATCCGGTATAATGTTTTTATCATTACAAAAAGTATCTATAGTTGTAACATCTACTATTCGGCAATTCCATTCATCAGAATCTTTAGGAAGTGTTTTTTCTGTTATATCTTCTCCAAAAGAACACCAAGCAAAAGACTTATTTATATAGAAATTGATTTTTTGATTTTTAGCACCTAAAGCAAACGGAATAATTTCAAACTTATCTTTAGGAAGAAATTGCTCAATATAAGGATTTCTTGTTATGTCGTATATTGCTTCAAATCCATATATTTTTTCAACATTAGGAAGAAGCTTATTAAAAGCAATAACATTGATTCCATCATATGCTCCTGCATCAAAAACCGTTTTTATAGCATTCTTATTTATTTTTTCCAAATATTGTTTTCTAAAAACACGATTAGTTTTATATTTTTGTGCCACATTAGTATAATAATGATGTTTATAAAAATCCGGTTCCAAGATTTTGATTCTTGTTTTTACAATATTTTGAAACAACTCCTTGTCTTCTGTTTTGTCAAATATTTCGACCGCCTTATTGAACCTCTCATCATTGAAAGTACTTAAATTATTCCTATAATAATTACTAACAAATTCTGTCTGCTTAATAACCGGAATATCGTACAGATCTAAAATATTGATAGTAACATTTTGATCATTTGTTGTAGACATTAAAACTGTTACATCTTCTTGTTTTTTGTCAACAAATTCTTTTAAACTCCATACCGGAAAACCTTGAAAAGAGCCTTTTACATTATTATCAATAAATCCTAAAATTTTATTGTTTGGTTTTATATTTAATAAGTCTTTTAAAATTTTTTCCCCTGTTATATTAGCACCAAATATTACTATATTTGTTTGGCTCGTAATTTTATCAAATAAATCTATATACAACTGCTTTTTTATCATAAACTTCCCTCTTTTAACCTAATTATACCCATTCATGTATATCCTTTTTTGAAATTTCCCAGCATTCTCCGTAAATTCGTCTTTTTACATCACAATATTTGCAAAATGGTATTGGAGATGCCAAAAATTTCAATATTTCTTTTTCAGATTTTGCTTTATGAATGTCAATCCCATCTTGATTTGTAAGTGGAATGTTGTATCCAAAATATTTATTGAAGTGTTCAATATTAGGCGCTATAGCACAGGTATAAAGCCGTCCGTCTTTTAAAAATATGCATCTGTTTGCACATTCACAATGTTTAAAACTGGAAGACTTGTTCTGTTTGCCCGCAGTATCAAGAATATACAAGTTACTGGTTTTGTTAACTTGTCCCGTATTACAAAAATATCCATACTCTACATCATATTTTTCTGCAAGATGTTCAATCTTGTTAAAATCAATATTTATCGGATATTTAGTTACTTCAATAGCGATATTATATTTATTACAAGCTTTCCAAAACTCTTCTTTTTGAGTTGGTAAAAGAATACCGTTTGTTAAAATTATTATTCTTGTATTTGGTAAATTTAGGCGGGATAACCTTAAAAATTCGATTAAATCCGGGTGTAATAAGGGTTCTCCGCCGATTAAATAAACTCTCTTTAGTTCATTATCAGTTAATTCTGCAATTCTTTTTATGTCACGCTCATAAGTTTTAATATCTGCAAACTTTTTCTCTGCAAGCGGAGAAAAGTTGTTACACCCTTTACAATTTAAATTGCAATGTTCAGCAAGATGTATCGAGAAACGTTCCAGTCTTAATAATGGTACGGTTTGTTTATGTTTAGCTTCAAGTGAAAAAGCGTTTTTAAGAAGCTGTATATCCGGCAAATTCTCTTCAATATATTCTTTGATTTGAGTATAAGCATCATTATGTTTAATTGTGCAAATAACTGATTGTACATTAAGTTCTTTAATTTGTGCCGGCGGATAAATGGTAAATCCGCCAAGCTGTTTACCCCATTTCCTTGAATCATTATCAATAATTCCTACAATATTTTTATCCCGAATATTGTATTTCTGTATAAAAGCTTCTAAAAATAAGCTGGCTCCCCAAAATACCAGCCTTTTATGTTTATTTAATATAATTTGTTTTAATATTCTGAAATCATCTAGTAGTACAACAAGAACATCAGGCATAAAAAGTGCTGTTTTTATCAAAAATTGCTTTTTAATTTTTTTATATTCTTTGCTTTCTACAATTCCTTTTACATAGGACAGAAACCTCTCATTATAAAGGTCATATAATTTATTGTTTTTCAAATAATCATGTATTAATTTGACAATTTCAATATGATCAAAAAGTCCTTTATTTTCATTATGCAATTTATACATTACAGATGAAGAATTTATAATTCTATAATACAGATACTCGTTTATATAGTAGAAATTACTTACGTATGGCATATAAAACCAATAGAATGCCACATCTTCATGAATTAAATTTTCAGGAAACCTAATTTTATATTTTTCTATAATGCTTCTCTTATATAATTTGGCGACAGGACCTAACCTCAAAATTTTAAAATACTGGTCGAAACAGTAAAATCCTGTATTTAACTCCGTAGCTTTATAGTTCAGCCTGTCTTTCAGACTCACCAAATTCTTATTATCTTTATCTAATATTATATTCTCAACACTTGTTATGACCAGATCGCAAAAATTTCTTTCCGCCTTCTTATACATTTTTTCCAAAAGTGTTTCTTCTACATAATCATCTGCATCTATAAATGTAATATATTTACCTCTGGCAATATCTAATCCGGCATTTCTGGCTGCTCCTTGTTTTTTATTTTTATCAAAAAATATAGCTTTAATTCTGGAATCTTTTCTTGCGAAATTATTTAAAATTTCTTTTGAATTATCCGTGGAACAGTCATCAACACAAATAATTTCAATATCATTAAAAGTTTGGGCTATAACACTATCCAAACACTTCTCCAAATATTTTTCAGCATTAAAAATTGGTATTATAACAGAAATCTGCGGGCTATTATTCATAAACAATTTCTCCCTCAAAAATATTCGGTAAAAGCTCTATATTTGGATAATTCATTTTAAATTCTTTTTGTAATGACTCATATATTGTTTCATTATTCGATAAAACGGTTAAAATTACTGCATCAGGGCATAAGTCATTAAGAGCCTGCGGCGGGTAAATAGTATAGTTACAGAAGGATTTTCCGGCAGAAGCTGTATTCCTGTCAATTATCCCTAAAATATTTGGATTCTTCTTTGTTTCTTTCTCCAACACCTGTTTAATAAATAAACTTGCTCCCCAAAGCATGACCTTCCTATCTCCTATTAATTTATTTAAATACTCTGGTGTTATATAATCTTTTCTTAAAGCAGATTGAAATAATCTCCAATCTTCCGGCATTAATGTTTTAAGGTCTTTTATAAACTTTTGATATTGTTCGTCATTACAATGGCTGATTTCCCAGCTTATATGCATTTTTATTGCTTTTATATAACTCTTTTTTAATTCTTCAAAAAATCCTCTCTCTTGCAAAAACTTACGAATTTCCAGAGCTGCATAAATAATATTTTCTGCACATTTGGCTCTAAATTGTGTAATACTTCCACTTCTTCCACAGCGGTAATTAACTAGTTCTTTGTTAAATACAACAATTCTCTTT
>CALUQF010000004.1 GCA_944322835.1 Candidatus Gastranaerophilales bacterium
AGTTGGGCTTTCTGCTCTTACAGCGGCTGAATATTTTAGAGATTTTTCTAAACAAGACGTATTATTATTCATTGATAACATATTCAGATTTACTCAAGCAGGCTCTGAAGTATCAGCACTGTTAGGCCGTATGCCTTCTGCAGTAGGTTATCAGCCGACTCTGGGTACTGAAATGGGTGAATTGCAAGAAAGAATTACATCTACTAAAGACGGTTCTATTACATCAGTTCAGGCAATTTATGTTCCGGCAGACGACTTGACTGACCCGGCTCCTGCTACGACATTCTCCCACTTAGATGCTTCTACCGTACTTTCAAGACAGATTGCATCTCTGGGTATTTATCCGGCAGTTGATCCTCTTGCTTCAAACTCAAGAGTACTAGACCCGAATATTATCGGTGAGGAACACTATGAAGTTACAAGAAAAGTGCTTGAAATCTTGCAAAAATACAAAGAACTTCAAGATATCATCGCAATCTTAGGTATGGACGAATTGTCTGATGAAGATAAAGAAACTGTTAACAGAGCAAGAAAAATTCAAAGATTCTTGTCACAGCCGTTCTTCGTAGCTGAACAATTCTCAGGTATCCCCGGTAAATACGTTAAATTGGAAGATACTATAAGAGGCTTCAAGGAAATCATCGAAGGTAAGCATGATGATTTACCGGAACAAGCTTTCTATATGGTTGGTACAATTGAGGAAGCTGTTGAAAAGGCTAAAACATTAAGTTAGGTTGTTAATATATGAAACTAAAAATAATAACACACGAAAGAATTGTCTTTGAAGGCGAGGTAGACGAGCTTGTAATCCAGACCAAAGGTGGCATGATGGGTATTTTGAAAGATCACATTCCGGTTACTACTGCTTTGGAAATTGGAGTTACAAAGGCAAGAATGGGTGATAATTACAAGTATTTTGCAACTATGGGCGGTGTATTCCAGTTTAAAAATAATGAAGCTGTAATACTTACAGATGTTTGCGAAGATGGTTGTGATATTGACGTAACCCGTGCCAATGCGGCTAAAAACAGAGCAGAAGCAAGGTTGGCTGATGCTACAGCTAAAATTGATGCTGATAGAGCACAGGCAGCGTTAGCGCGTTCACTTGCAAGATTAAAGGCAGCATTGAATAAATAGAAAGGTATGCATTAAGGAAGTTAACCAGGGGTGAATGAAAATATTTTCATTCACCCCTGGTTTTTTATTTTGTAAGAAATAAGTAATAAATAGATTTGGCTTCAGTAAACCGGTTCAATTCATAAATAAAAGCTGTCTATTAAAATACGTTAGTAATTGCATGTCATTATATGATGATAAGACATAATATAATTTTATTCAAAAACAGATATCCACCGTCATATAGCTTTTATTTATGAATTTATTTTGAACAGCAGTGCCTGTAAGGCGAGGGAGGATATCACGCCTGGCGTACAGCGAACCCTCATCATGAGATATTTCTAGTAAGTAGGCATTATCTACAGAATTCGTGAATCGAGGTATTAAAGATAATATAAGTTAACAAAGCATAATAAAAAAAATTTATAACCACGAATCACTATTCACGAGTCACAAATCACGAAAAAAAACAAATTTCCACCATTTGATTGATGTCATCTCCCATCTAATAGTTTAAACTATACAATGTAGATTTTTAAATGGGGAAGGTATATTCTTAGGGGTTATTTTTATAATCCTGAAAGAAAGCGGGTAAGTATTATGAAAAAATTTTTATCAAGTATATTAATAATGATGCTAATGTTTACGGGATTAATGCCCGCTCAAGCAATTAACGCTAAGGTGCGTATAATGGATTTGACCCATATTAAGGGGGTTAGAGAAAACCAGCTTGTGGGATACGGTGTTGTAGTCGGCTTACCCGGAACAGGTGACAACTCACGTTCAACCCAGATTACCAACCAGATGCTTTTGAGAAACTTAGGTACAGTAATCGAGCAGGAAAACTATATCCAAAAAGGAGCGTCCGCAGCAGTAATAGTAACCGCAACGGTTCCTCCTTTTGCTAAAAACGGTGACAAAATTGATGTTACGGTATCAGCAATGGCAGACTGTAAGAGTTTAGAAGGCGGTGTTCTTGTTCAAACCATCTTAAAAGCTCCAAACGGCGAAGCTGTTGCAGTCGCTCAGGGGCCTTTATCAGTCGGCGGGATTAATAAAATTGCAGGCGGCTCTTCTGCCAGAACTGCAATCACTACAACAGGCAGAATTCCCGGCGGTGCAATAATCGAACGTGATATTTATACTGAAATCGGTGATGAAAACTCAATCACGCTTTCGCTTGACCGTTCAGATTATACGCTTGTTTCAAGGATTGCTAAAACCGTTTCTCAGGTAGCGCCGGCGCAGGCAGTAGACGGAAGCTCCGTAAGAGTTGAAATTCCTGCCAAATTCATCAATGACAGAGTAACATTCTTATCTATCATTGAAAATTTAGAAGTTTCTCCGACAATGGAGCCGGCCAAAGTTGTTGTCAATGAAAGAACAGGAACAGTCGTAATCGGGGCTGATGTTAAGCTTCTTCCTGCAGCAGTTGCGCACGGAAACATTACGGTAACCGTTTCCACAACAAACGAGGTTTCACAGCCGAATGCTTTTGCAAACGGTGCAACAGTCGGGTTTGAAAATGCGGATATTGAGATAAATAAAACTCCGGGAAGCTTAATCAATATGCCGGCAAACAGCAACCTAAACGACTTAGTTCGCGCCCTCAACTCAATCGGTGTTGCTCCGATAGACCTAATCTCAATATTACAGGCGCTCAAAAAGTCAGGAAGCTTGCAGGCGGAATTGGTGATTATTTAGCTAGTGACTAGTGAATAGTGACTGGTGAACAGGTAAAAATAAATATGAAAAGAGAAAGGAGAAAGTGAATAAAATGATAAAAGTGAATAATTCTAATCACTATTCACTAGTCACTATTCACTAACTAACATGGATTTTTCAACACCTACAATAGATTTAATAAAAAGCGGACTGCAGAATGCACAGACAGTAAATTCTGATCAGGTGCTTTATAACAGGATTAAGGAGTCCGGCGATTCTAAAGAACAATTAAGAAAAGCCGCAACAGAATTTGAGAGTATTTTTATAACCAAAATGCTTTCAGAAATGGATAAAACCGTAGATAGAGAAAACGGGCTCTTCGGAAAAGAAACCCAGTATGTTGACACTTTTAAATCAATCGTGTATCAGCAGATGGGGCGTGATATTGCAAACAATCCGAGAACAAGCTTCGGTTTTGCAGACCAGATTTACAGACAGATGGAAAGGTATGTTGGAGAGTGACTAGTGAATAGTGAGTAGTGAATAGAGATATTAGAAATAATATAAGTGAACAAAGTAGAATTAATGAAATTTATAACCACTATTCACTAATCACTACTCACTAAACCAGAAAGGACCAAAATGTTACCAAGAATAGAAACCAATTCAGTACAACAATTCAGCGCACTCAATGCGTTCAAATCAAATCAGAATGTTACAAAACCTGATTCAGAGCAGGTTGATGTTTCTGAAGGAGTCAATACTACTTCTGCAAAAACTCTTTTAGACAGAATAGATGTGAACGAAGTAAGGGAATGTGCAAAAACCGTTGGAGAATTCAATATTTCAGATGATGACATCAAGTACGGATTACTATATGGTAGAAGTGTTATAGCGGAGTTTCTCTGCTAAATGGGTGAGGTAATTGGTTCATGACTCGTGAATAGAAATATTAGAAATAATATAAGTGAACAAGGTATAATTAATAAAATTTATAACCACTATTCACTAATCACTATTCACTAGTCACTGTTACAAACCACAAAATGAGGTAAGTTATATGAAAAAAGTATTAACAGTATTAGCGATATTAATAATTTCGACAACAATGAGTGTACAGGCAGAATCATTGTTTACACTCGGCGCAACACAGAATTATGCAGGAGCTCCGCGCTCATTATTCGGCGGTGTTCAGGCAAGACAAATCGGTGATTTGATTTCAATTATTATGGAAGAAAATATTACCGTAAGCGATAACCTTACATATTCTTCCGAAAAATCTTCTAATACTGTTGATACATTCACATCCTTCCTGCGTGACTGGTTTGGATTATCTTTCCTAAAGGATTCTAACGGTTTTGGCGGATCTAATGAAGTTTCAAATTCTGCAGCCGGCGGCCGTACAATGAGCTTTGGCGACCAGATTGCAGTGCAGGTTGTACAGCAGCTTCCAAACGGAAACCTTGCTGTACAAGGCAAAAAAACCCTTGTTAACGGGAATGAACGAATGGACTTTATAGTAACAGGCGTTGTTGACCCGAGATGGCTGAATGTAGACGGAGAGATATCTTCACATAATGTTTCTAATCTGCAATTCGCGCTCTCCGGCCGCGGTACAATCTCCAGAAATCAGAACGAAGGTATATTTAATAGATTTATTAAGTATCTGTTCTAGTTAGTGAATAGTGAGTAGTGAATAGTGAATAGAGGTATTAGAAATAATATAAGTGAACAAGGTATAATTAATGAAATTTATAACTACTATTCACTCTAACGAAATAACCACGAGTCGCGGCTTACAAAAAAAACAACCCAAAAGGACCTAACATGAACAAATATTTTCAAAACTTAATAGAAATCTTAGACAAAGAGCTTGAGGCTTGTGCAAAGCTAAAAGAACTATTTGAGGCAAAAAAAGAAACTCTTAAAAAAGCTAAACCGGACGATTTGGGTGTTTTGGATAATCAGATTCTTGCTCTTAATAACAAAATCATGAAACTTGATAATTCCAGAAAAGAATTAGCGATAGAAAAGTTTGGTGAAGATGCCAATATGTCACGTTTTATCGAACTTGCAGGCGAAGAAGCTCCCGAGTATGTAAACGCTTTAACAGAGAGAAAAGTAAAGATTTGTAACAATTTTAATGAACTAGCGTTATTAAATAATCAGAATGTGGAATTATTAAAACATGGCATAATAATGACTAACAAGATGTTGGAAACAATTATTAATGCTTTTGCTCCTCAAGGAAGTAATTATAACGGAGCAGGTAAAACAGACACACATGACTATGACATGTGGACTATAAACAAAGAAATCTAGGGGTAAATTATAGACCCGTAGGTTATATAAGTATCTAAATGAGGTAAAATATGTCAAGCTTATTATCATCATTGAACATGACCGCAAACACGCTTTCTGTAAACGAAAAAGCAATTAGTGTTGTATCGCATAACGTTGCGAATATGAATACTGAAGGGTATCACAAACAGAGAGTGAATTTTGCAACCCGAAACATTGCAGGTGCAATCGGTAACAATGTTAATAACCAGATACGTGCAAACGGCGGGGTTAAGATTGCTAATGTTATGCGTTATAATGATACATATTTGAGTAATTATTATCGCACACAGCTTTCAGAGCAGAACAAATTAGCGGCCCAGCTTGACGGGCTTGATGATTTGGCCAGCATTCTTGATGATTTAGAAGGAACCGGTATTGACGGAGCACTTGCTGATTTTTATGAGGCAGTAAACAACCTGAACGAATATCCGGCAAATTCTACTGCAAGAATTAACTTTATAGAATCTGCTAAAACTCTTACCTCAATATTGAATACAAAATACACTCAGCTTGAGCAAAACACTACTCAGGCGTTGGGCGATGGTGAAACAGAAGAAAGTCTTAAAAATTCCAAAATCTATGTTCAATACTCAGCTTTGAATGACAAACTTGAAGAACTTGCCAGTGTAAACAAAGCACTTCAAGTTACACAGACAGGCACACTGGAAGCTAACAACCTTCTGGACAAGCGCGATTTGATATTAAACGATATTGCAGAATTTACTGATATGTATATAGAAGAAAAGCCAAACGGTTCTGTTGATTTATACATAGGCGGTACTGCTGTCGTACAGGGTGCAGAAGTTACAGGTGAACTTACAATCCAGACAGCTAAGGCTTTTTGTGAATCACAAGACCCTCCGATAGCATATCCTGATGATTGGGACGGTGAAAACGCTGTTATTAGTATTGTTAATCCGCAGGAAGGAAACAAAGTTGTTGTAGCTAATGCTAATTCAATAATTACATCAGGAACATTAGGCGGACTTTTACATTTTGCTACAGATAACGGTGACGGTGAAAACGGAATCAATGCCGGTACTGTTATGAACGGGCTGAATACTTTAGCACAAACTATTGCAGATGTATTCAACGATTTGAATACAAGAGAAGGCGCATATTGTATTAATCCTGATGATACAGAAACACTTATTGCAACTAATGAAGACAATTTAATCTTTGTAGGCTCGGACGGAACGGGTGAAGGGATTACTGCAGGGAATATCCAGATTAATTCTGCACTGCTTGCAGATGAAGGGTACTGGAATATTGCCTGCGCTTATTTTGAAGATCCGGCAAATTTTGATGTAAATGCTGTAGGTAATGCCCAGAACGTAGCCGCTATGCTTGGTACAAGGGATCAGGATTTAGCGGCGTTAGACGGAAACTCAATTGAAGAATTTTATACCGGTCTTGTCGGTAAAGTTGCTGCGGCAGGAAGCAATATCCAGTCTTTATATGATACACAATCTGATGTTGTTGATGCGATTGCAAGCAAAATCAAAGACAGTACCGGAGTTGATTTGAATGAAGAGTTAGTGGATTTAGTAAAGTATCAAACAGCTTATTCTGCTGCTGCACAGGTATTTAATACCTGCAACTCTTGTCTGGATACTTTAATGACACTTGGAGGTTAATTTTATGGTAGATAGAATTTCAACAAGCGGAAGATACGATAGACTAATGGCTGATGTCCAGCAGAGCCTGTATAATTACAATAAACTAACCCAGCAGCTTGCATCAGGAAGCAAGCTCACAAGTATCACAGATGACCCTATTGCGGCGGTTAATATAATTAATACAAATCGCCAGCTGGGGCAAATTGATACTTTTTCTCAGAATGTTGAGATGGCAATGTCTGAATTAAGTACTTTAGATGATTTAATGACTCTTGCGACCGGATATCTTTCAACTGCTTGGGAAAAAGCGGTTCAGGCAAATAACCAAACCTACGGCGAGGATTCTCTTAAAGCACTTAAGGTTGAGATTGATGAAACAATTAAAACGATGGTGGATTTAGCAAACACTGAATATAACGATAATTATATCTTTGGCGGTGCTAATACAAAAATTATGCCATATACGATTGATGAAAACGGCAACATTATATATAACGGAACAACTTACGATAACCCTGATTATATAAGACAAACCGAGGTTTCTGACGGTGTATTTGAGGTAATTAATACAACCGGCGATAGAGTATTTGGATATTATGAGGCCGTACAAGAGCAGACAGCGGACGGAAAAAATGTTTTTCTTGATTCTGACGGAAACAAGGTTATTGAAACAATAGAAGCGGATGGTTCTAAAACTTATGCCCTTGAAGACGGTACTGCATATGCCGGAAATGTTGATGATTTAGAAATCTCTGTAGCGGAAGAAAACTATTCGGGAATTATGGGTACACTTAAACTTTTGAGTAATTCAATTCAGATGGTTCTTGACGGCGATACGGAAGCAGGATATGAACAGATGAATGCAACTCTGGATATGTTTGAAAGCTCTATGAATACTATTACAACAGAGCAAACCAAATTCGGCGGAGTGTATAACCGTCTTGAGATGACAACATCTACACTTGAGACAAATAATACAAATCTAACCTCATACCTTTCACAACTTAGCGACATTGATATTGCAACCGCCGTAACCGAATGGATGCAGGCACAATACGCTTATCAGGCAAGCCTTCAGGTTACATCAGCCTCAATGGGTATGAGTCTTTTAAACTATTTATAAAAATCTCAAGTTCTTCACGGAAGAGGAACTTGAACTTGGAAATAATCTACAATTTTAATATACTTACCATTTTTAAGGACATTTTCTGTCCTTTTTTCTTTATTCTGGACAGTATTTTTTGTTTGTTATAGAATTTGTTTGCCGGCTATTTTTAAAGAGGAGCGTTTTATGTTAAAGCTGCATAACTCATACACAAATCAAACAGAAAAATTTAAACCGATAGATGAATGTAAAGTAAAAATGTACGTCTGCGGCCCTACGGTATATGATAATGCACACCTGGGTCATGCAAGATGCTATATTACCTGGGATGTTTTGTATAGATATCTTAAATTTAAAGGGTATGATGTTACATATTGCAGAAACGTTACAGATGTTGATGATAAGATTCTAAAGAAAGCGGAAGCAGAAGGTAAAACGCCTGAAGAGGTTTCTACATACTGGTATAAAAAATTTAGCGAAAGTATGAAGGCATTAAATAACTTGAAGCCGGATATCGAACCTTTTGCAACAAAGACTTTAGGCGAGATGATATCTATTGTTAAAGATTTAATCAATAAGGGTTATGCCTATGAAGCAAACGGTGATGTATATTTTCGCGTAAAAAAATTCCCGAAATACGGCTATCTTTCAAAGCAGCCTATTGACCAATTAGAAAGCGGTGCAAGGATTGAAGTCGGAGAACAAAAAGAAGACCCACTCGATTTTGCACTGTGGAAAAAGGATGAAAAATTCGGGTATAATTCCCCATGGGGTGTAGGCCGTCCGGGATGGCATATTGAATGTTCTGCAATGAGCAGAAAGTATTTAGGGAAAACCATTGATATTCACGCAGGCGGCGCTGATTTAATATTTCCTCACCACGAAAACGAGATTGCACAGTCAGAATGCGCTAACGGGTGCAAATTTGTTAATTACTGGCTTCATAACGGATTTGTGACTATTAATAAAGAAAAAATGTCTAAATCTTTAGGGAATTTTCTCACGATTGATGATTTATTAAAGAATTATGATGCTAATACCATAAGGTTCTTTATTCTAACCAACCATTACCGCATGCCGGTAGAATTTTCTGATGAAGCTCTGCAGGCGGCCGCAAACGGGGTAAAAAGAATGCTTAATGCAAAGCCTTCAAAGGTTGATGAGAACCTTGATATAAAAGCTTTTAATGAGTACAAAGAATTTGTGGAAGCTATGGATGATGATTTGAATACATCAAAGGCGCTTGCGGTTCTTTTTGATTTAACAGGCAAGGCCAATAAAGATGTTTCATATGCTTATACTCTTCTTTGCAAACTTGCTGAAACATTAGGTTTTACGTTTGAAAAAGCTCAAATTTCGGAAGAAGAGTTAAAAACCAAACTTGCAGAAATCAGTGCAGAGCTGGGAGAGGATTTCTCGTCAATGGATGAAATTATTGAAAGACGAAAATCTGCCAGAGCCGAAAAGAATTGGGAAATTGCAGATAAAATAAGAGTTGCTCTTGATAAAGCAGGTATTATTTTAAAAGACTCTAAGGAAGGTACAACTTGGGAATTAAAGTAAAACAGATTGCCGGTATTATACTCATTTTTTTGTGTTTAGCAGTTTGCTCCAGTACTTATGCCGATTTTGGCCTTGTAAGAGTTGGACTCACGGATAATAAGTTCCAAAATGTTTTGAAACAAACTGTTACAGTCTATGGTACAGCGGATTGTGATATTTGTGATAAGGAATCTCATAAGATTATTTATACAGTTCCGGCAGAAACTGATATAACTGTCAAAAATGGTGTTACCGGATTAGAAGTTTCTGCAAACGGCAAAGGCGCTACTTTAAGAGATTTTGTAATTGTTTGTCCGCAAGGTGTTATAGGTGTCCGCGGATTAACAAGAAAGGGCAAGCCTGCTTTATACCATGGAGCATTTGAAGTGGTGCAGAAACCAGACAGAAAAGGATTTTATCTTGTGAATCTTGTAGAGGTTCAGGAATATTTGAAAGGTGTTGTGCCGAACGAGATGCCTGTACGTTTCGGACTTGAAGCCTTAAAGGCACAGGCAGTAGCTGCAAGAAATTATGTCTTAGGGCCGAGAACTCAGGCTTACGATGAGTTTAACGTAGTAGACAGCGTTGCAAGTCAGGTTTATTACGGGGTGAACACTGAAGACGATTTAGCAACAAGGGCAGTTATGGAAACAGACGGGATTGTTGCTCTGTACGATAATGAACCTATTTTAACATTATACAGCTCAACTGCCGGCGGATATACAGAAAGTTATTCTTATGCTTTTTCAGATCCTGTAACAAAAATGTTTCCATCAATTCATAAACCCTATTTGGTAGCAGTACCGGATAAGGAAGAATTTAAACCGCTTGATGATGAGGATAAAGCAAGGGAATTTTATATGAGTAAAGTTCCTTCTTATGATATTGATTCACCATACTACAGATGGGAGAAAAAGTGGGCTGTCGGAGAGCTGGAAAATATTCTTAAATCAACGCTTGTTTCACAATCCAAGACCGGTTTTATTCATCCGGCATTTAATCAAGGAGATGTTTTAGGAAAGATTAAAGATATAAAGGTTATGAAACGCGGAGCCTCCGGCAAGGCTGTCGAAGTGGAATTGATGACAACAAGAGGATGCTACCGCATATCTAAAGAACTTGTAATCAGAAGGGTTTTCCAAAAAGACGGCATATCTCTTCCGAGCGCTAATGTGATTTTTGAAAAACAATTGGATAATAACGGAAATGTGACCGACATTACTGCATACGGTGGAGGTTTCGGGCATGGAGTCGGCATGAGCCAGTACGGTGCTGGTTATATGGCAACTAAACTCGACCAGCCGTATTATAATATTTTAAGACATTATTATACAGGTATTAATCTTGGGACATTGCCGGTTACAGTGTGCGGAGAACCTGTAAAACAAACTTTCTGGGCGCCGATTGGAAGAGCACAGATTGTCGTAACAAGTTCTAACACCGCAAAAATTACGGCTGTAATTAATGGTAAAACAATGGAATTTCCTGTCACAAAGACGATTTTTCAAAAAGATTACCGGATTGATATCTCAAGATATATTGAAGATGGAGAAAATACAATAATATTTTATCCGCCGACATTGGGAAGGTCTATCACTTTATACGTAGAGCTGGTTGAAAAGTATGGAACAGAAAATAGTTAAGGACGAAACGCCGGGAGTTTTGAAGGCCGCATGGCTTATTGCTCTTGTAACAATTGCAAGTAAATTTATGGGATTTGTAAGAGATATGGTTGTTGCAAATTTCTACGGTGCAACAATGGTCTCAGATGCTTATTTTTATGCCCTTCAGATACCTTCGCTTGCAATAATCATTTTAGGCGGAGTCGGCGGACCTTTTCATAGCGCCGTGGTAGCTGTTTTTTCCAAATTGATTCCTAATTTTGACTCAAAACCAGATAATGAGGTAAATAAACTCTATAACACGTTTCTTACGGTTTCATTTCTGTTCTTTGCCCTCTGTTCGGTTCTGGGCTTCTTTTTTGCCGATAAGATTATGGGGATTATTATATCAGCAGGCTCTCCGGAGTTGGTAGCTTTAGCCTCTGCACATTTTAAAATAATGTCGCCAATAATTCTAATCGGCGGAATTATTGGGATTTATTACGGACTTCTAATCTGTCATAAGCAGTATATTCTGCCTAATCTTTCGCCGATGATTTTAAGTATTGTTGTTGTGATTGTAATATCACTTGTACACAACGATAAAACCGGAATCGTGCTTGCCGCAGCAACTACACTGGGTGCAATATGCCAGTTGATAGTCCAATTCCCTAAAATAAGACAAATCGGATATAGAATAAAACCTAATCTTGATATAAGAAATAATCCGCAATTCAAAAATATTTGCGAACTCTTATTCCCAGCAATATTAAGTTCAACAATCGGACAAATTAGTATTTATATTGATATGTTCTTCGCATCAACCCTAAAAGAGGGCGCATGGACTTCTGTAGTGTTTGCAAACAGAATTTTTCAGTTTCCTGTAGGCATACTTGTTACAGCTTTTCTTGTTCCGCTGTTTCCAATATTTTCGAGACTTGCCGGAGAAGGCAATAAAGATTCAATAAGAACGTATTTTAATAAAGGAGTCGGCACACTCTTCTTTGCCGGTATGCCGATGATTATATTAATCTTACTCCTTGCAAAAGATGGGATTACGCTTGTATTTGAACGCGGTGCGTTTAACCAAAACGCGGTTGTGATGGTATCAGAAGCCTTATGCTATCTTTCATTCTCAATACTTCCTTATGTATTTAGAGATTCAATCACAAGAGTTTATTATGCATTTAATGATTCAAAGACTCCATTTATTATCGCAATGTCATCGATTGCCTTAAAAGCTGTTTTAAATTGGCTTTTAATACTTAAACTCGATATGGGAATTGCAGGAATTACCCTTTCAACTTCTTTTGTAACTTTATTTAATGCGGTATTCTTGGGAATATTTATATATAGAAAAATAAAACTTGACTATAAAACATTATTTAAAAATTTCTTTAAAATACTTGCTGCCGGACTTATCACATTTGTTTTATGCTGGTTTATCGGAATAGAATTTGATAAGATGCAGCTTCCAAAATATGTATTTGAAATAGTAAAAATAGTTGTTATAATGGTTTTGTGTATGGGAATTTACACGGCCCTAAATCTCATATTCAAGATGGATTATGCAAAAGAATTGTTAAATAGGATAAAACGATAAATGGAGAAGTGTCCGAGCGGTTTAAGGTGCAAATCTCGAAAATTTGTGGGGGCCTAAAGCCCCCCGCGGGTTCGAATCCCGCCTTCTCCGGTTTTAAAAATGTTTTTTGATTGGGCTGAAAGCCCAACCTACTCCTCTTTAAACCTGTAATTTCGCGCCATGTCATTGCGAGAGCGATTAGCTCGAAGCAATCCAGCTGATTATTAACTATATTATTTTTAAAGTTCAGTAGGTTTGCTGAACAATTATTTCTTTATTGTTTTCTTTTTCTCGACCTTTTTATTACTTTTAGTTATAATAAGACGGTCTTTTTCTACAGTATACTGCACCATATCTTCTTCAGGGTTAACATCTAATAATCCTAATATTGTAGAATTTATACTTAAAGCCCAACCATTTCCATTTCTCATTAATTTTCTATCAACTGTCATCTCTATACCTATACATTGTCCTTGACAATATCATATATTTTGTATAAAATTCTTTCTAATATTACGGCGTACTGGTATATGTATGTACATAGAATTAAGGAGATAATTATGGAAGATAAAATAGCTGATTTATATTTGCAATTACAAGAAGTAAGAAGCTGTATAATAATTTTGCAGAAAGCTATCGAAAATGAAAGTGAAGAGATTGGATTATCAGATATAAATAATTATTTAACAATTGCTTTAGATAAAATTAACAACACAATTAGTCTGTATGATTCTATTCAAAAAATACTCCTCACATCTTCGTAGAGTCTGTAGTCTGGCAGGGTGGGCGAAGCCGCCTCAAATATGGAATTTTAAGCTATTTTGTTAATAGCGTGCCCACCATAAATTTAAATCAAAAATTAATTGGTGGGCACGCTATGCAAAGTTAGAATTAATTATTTGCAATTTAATGTAGCTTTGCCCACCCTACCTGACTTTGCCAACCTTACCTGACTTTATACTATAATGTTTAAGTCCCGTAGGTTGGGTGAAACCCAACAAATAAATTGATTGTGTTATTTTTAATTATTATGAAATATATTATTATTAATCAATATAGAATTATGAGTAAATTATAATAAATTGTTGGGTTTCACCCAACCGACTTGGAAATAAAATTCTCCAAACATTATGGTACAAAAATTGTGCCATACCTTTTCTACGTTAAGCGTTACTATCTCGCCTTACAGACACTACTATCCAAATAAAATTATATATAGATGATTGGTGCGTCAAAACGAAGCACCCTACTTTACTGGCAGATTGACCTCTATACCGAAAAATACAAAACACAGTACAGACTATACAATCTGCACTGTGTTTCTTTTAGAAAAATTTTTCCTTATACAGCCGCCTTAGATTTCTCTAAACAATCAATAAGTGTTGAAGCAACTGTTTTCTGCTCTTCTAATGTTAATTCAGGGAACATTGGAAGAGAGATAACCATCTCAGTATCTTTTTCAGTGTTCGGAAGCATTCCCTTTGTCCAGCCAAGATGTGCGTGAACTTTTTGTAAATGTAGAGGAATTGGATAGTATAACATAGCGCCGATTCCTGCTTCTTGAAGCATTTTGTGGATATTATCCCTGTTAGGAATTTTAACCGTGTACTGATGGTATACGCAATAAGTATCCGGTAATTCTTTTGGAGTTTGAATATCAGCACAGCCGGCAAAAAGTTCGTTATAAGTTTTGGCGTGTTCTCTTCTTAACTTATTCCATTTATCAATATAATTCAACTTAACTCTTAAAATAGCAGCCTGAATTTCATCTAATCTTGAATTAACACCGATTTCATCATGGTGGTATCTAATTGCACCACCATGGTTGCGAAGAGCTATAATTCTATCTTTCAGGTTTTCGCTGTTAACGGTAATTAGTCCTCCGTCTCCCATTCCGCCTAAGTTCTTTGTCGGATAGAAACTATAGCAGCCAATATCGCCAAATGTACCTACCTTTTGGCCCTTGTATTCAGCGCCTATTGCCTGACAGCAGTCTTCAATTACATAAAGGTTGTAGCGTTTTGCAATATCCATAATAGCGTCCATATCACAAGGCTGACCGTATAAATGAACCGGAATTATAGCCTTCGTTTTTGGAGTAATTCTCTTTTCGATTTCTTTCGAATCAATATTAAATGTATCAGGATTGATATCTGCAAAAACAGGAGTAGCACCTACAATACCAATAGCTTCAGTTGTTGCAACAAATGTAAATGCTGTTGTAATTACTTCATCGCCCGGGCCGATATCTAAAGCTCTTAATGCTAAATGCAGAGCATCTGTACCAGAGTTTAAGCTTACTGTATAATTACAGCCGATATACTTTGCAAGTTCTACTTCCAAAGCTTTAACATTTGGACCCAAAATATAAGAGCCTGAACGTAAAACTTCGCATACAGCTTTTTCGATTTCATTTCCGATAGTTGCATACTGTCTCTTTGAATCTAAAATTGGTATCATAAAAAAATCCTCCTATACTTTCCTCTCTATAATAAAAGTTTAACACACAATATTTAAGCCTTTATATAATCTTAACCCAAAGCTAAGATTATCGCTACACATAAAATTAGAGCAAAATATATCATCAAATTTCTTGACTGATAAATTCTTATCATAAAACTTGGCGCATTCATCATATTTTCCATCGGAAAATGATACCACTTGTACTCCGGAATAGATTCATGATTTTCAGCAAAAGCCTTCATTGATTTATACAAATCAATTGCAAGAGGAATTGTTAAATATACAAAGAATACCTGCCAATCAAGAATATCAAATATACATAAAGGCAGAACTGATAAATATGCTAATATCAATAAAATCTTTAAAATTTTGAGTGCCTCCAGAGGAGTTTTAAAATTATTAGCAAGAGTTTTATGCCCTTCATTCACATCAAAATAAAAATCCATAACAGTATGAATGTATAATAAAACCACTGTCATTATCATTGTCGGCAAAGATAGTGCAATCACATCCCAGGAATATGTTTTTGTCATAACATAATACACTCCGCCAAATAAAGCCGGGCCGTAAGCTATTGCAACCGCAATCTCCGATAGCCTTATTCTTGACAGAAATGAATAAAGTATTGCTATCACACCGCCAATAAGTGAAAAATATATAACTCCTACTCCGCATTTCAGATATAAAAATACACCAAGAATTATTGCAATAATCAGGTATAGCAATGCTATTGCTAATATTTCAATCGGTTTTACTCTCCCCGAAAC
Source organism: Candidatus Gastranaerophilales bacterium (assembly GCA_944322835.1). Classification (GTDB taxonomy): domain Bacteria; phylum Cyanobacteriota; class Vampirovibrionia; order Gastranaerophilales; family Gastranaerophilaceae; genus CAG-196. The sequence continues at coordinate 15,804 of CALUQF010000004.1, forward strand.
AAGGTATCTGCACTTAGTTTTTTGCGAATTTTTAAGATATTCTTTCTTATCAAAATTTACCTGCTTGATAAGCGATTTGTAATCAAAATAATCATCAAGAATATTCGCCGCAAGATGTGCAAAGCATACTCCTATAAATGCAGCTAAACCATATTTTATATGCCCGGAAACAAATACCGAATACGTAAAAATAACAAGCCATGACATTATTGTCATTGGAAGCGAAAATATTCTTGAACACTCCAAAATAGTTGATATTAAATTAAGCATAAAAATATAATAACACAAATTCTATATTTGCTCATTATCTATCACCCTGTTTTTACATTCTGGTTTGTTGTTGGTATAATTGGTTTATGTCACAAAGAAAATTTGATTTTTATGTTATTCCGACTCCCATTGGTAATATTCAAGACATAACCCTTAGAGCGCTGGAAGTTCTTAAGGATGTTGATTTTATTGCCTGTGAAGATACCAGAGTTACACAAAAACTTCTTAATCATTATGATATAAAAACAAAATGTATTTCCTATCATAAATACAATGAACGTGAAAGGGTTGAGTTTTTTCTTGCTGAACTAAAGTCTGGCAAAACGATTGCGCTTGTATCTGATGCCGGAACTCCAATGATTTGTGATCCCGGCGGGATTATTGTAGAAGAAATTCGAAAGCACGGTTTCAGCATAACTTCTCTTCCCGGAGCTACGGCTATTACAACATTTTTATCCCAAATACCAAGAACCGGCGAAGAATTCTGTTTTATAGGATTTATTCCAAGAATAGAAGCACAGATAAGTGCTATTGTACAAAAATATTCCGGATGTAATATGGTATTTTATGATTCTCCGGAGCGGATTTTAAAGACTCTGGGTATAATTAAAAAAACGCGGGGAGATGTCAGAATTGCTTTGGGACGAGAACTTTCCAAACTGTTTGAAGAAGTTATAGCAGATAAAATTTCTAATGTAATTGAGCATTTCAAAGACGGCATAAAAGGGGAGATTATATGTATGATTTATGCTGATGATAAGCCTGAAATCGCTGATATTACCGCAAAAATAAAAGAGCTTAAAAATAAGGGATTTAAGGATAAAGAAATTTCCGTAATTTTAGCTTCGTTATTTGGTTTGAACAAAAACGATGTATATAAAATGAGCCTTTTATGTAAACAAATGTAACAAATGTTTTCAAAATCCTAAAGTTTTTCTAAAAAATGCCGATAAGTATATTACCAAAAGAAAATACATTTATCGGAAAGGACAGGATATGTTGAAAAAACTTACAACCCCTACAAACAACACATTTAGCGGAGTTGAATTTATATTAAGAGGGGCAAAAAAACGCAGGGCTATGGCAATTTCAAATGCAGTTACAATTAACGCAGAATCGGGTATACAGGTTAAATTGCAGGCAGTGAAATAGTAATTAAGGCTCTGTCTTGGGATAAGATAGCATGAGAGTATAAAAATCCCGATTTTAAATAAAATCGGGATTTTTTTTTGATTATAAAAAGAGATTATTAGGATTTTCCTGTTAGAATCATTAGCCCTCAAAAAAAACTAACTGCAGGTTAAGGTAAATTTAAATTTATCTCAACAAAATTATTTTAAAAATCTGTAGTTACTATAACATACTAAAAACTAATCAATAAATTTACAAAACAAAATACAAAATTCTGTCTCTTGATTAAATTTAAAATTTTGTTTTATAACTTGTATTTATAAAATTTATCCTATAATAGGATGTTGCTTTAATTCATTAATATATTTTAATGCAAGTTCTTTGGGCATATACATTGCAAGTGTTCCCCATCCGGTTAAATCTACTTTTACTCCTGTTTGACCAGCCTTTTTTATTAGTTCATAAAGTATTTGATTAACGTCTGTTTTTTTATATTTTTCATGGAAAAAGGTATATGTGCATGAATCTTTATCTATAGGCAGATAGCGTTTCCCCCGGAGAAAATGTGCTACATGGGAATTAATATCAGCAATTGATATAATATTTAGCGGCATATTGTTATCTATACAAAATTTTACGGCTAATTTATCTGCAAGATGCCCGATTTTTCCGTATTTAGTATCATCCCAGTTTTGTAAATATTCTATAATAATTCGCGGACCTTGTATGCTAAATTCAGGATAATCTTCTAATAATTCATAGTATGCAGTATCAAAGATGCGCGGATTAAGACATTTAGAAAGTTCAAAGTAACCATATTCTTCTTCCAAATTTTCTGACATAAAATGATAACTTGTTTGATAGTTTCCATTTGTTGATATAAGAATCCTTGTTTTTAAATTTTTGTTATTTTCCTTATCAAGTATATAATCAAATCGTTGGGGATCATAATCCAAATTAATCTTTTCATATTTAAAACGCCTTTTAGAATTCTGCTTGAGCGATATAATTTGGGGTTTTATTAAATCAATTGTAATATCATCATTAAAATAAGAGTTTGTATAAGGATTAAAGATTTTCATATTAAAACTCTTTATACTTTTATTGGATGAAAAAGAAGGCCTTTTATGTAAAGATTTTTTTTGATATTTTTCACAAGCGTTATATTTTATTGGATTAATAATCATTGCATAATTTTTAAAACTGCTAAAATTTTTTTTTGCTATAGTCTGATACCGGTATTATAGTTTTAAATCTGAAATTGTTATTGCCTTATTCACTTATTCACTTTTGAATTTAATTATAGTAATATATTGTTATGAGAAGAAAAGTTTTAGGGACAGTTTGTTGTTTAGCTATTTGTGCTTATTTAGGGCAGGGGCAGGTTTTTAGTGCACCAAGCAGCGCCTTTGCAGAACATTATAATATGGCGCAGAATTATTTGATGCAGAACCAGTATTCGTCTTCGATTGTCGAATTTAGAAAAGCCTTGAGGATTAATTATCTTGATAATTCGGCCAGAATCGGGCTTGTAAACGCTTATCTTGCAAGAGCGACTTATTATGCAAATCAGGAAAAGAATTATGATAAAGCAGCAAACGATTTTAGAAGCGCTTTGTTTTATTTAAGACTTTACCCCTCAAAAGACCAGACTGTCCAAAATTCTGCAAGTATGATAGCATCTGCTACAGAGAATTTAAACCAGTGTCTTAAGGTCATAAGTTTTGATACAACCGCATCTTCTCGTTATAAAAGGGCAGAAGAGCTAAGAGCTATGGGAAATTTTTCCGCTGCTGCTTATGAGTTTTCAAAAGCTGCTGAGAGCGAAAAATTGGCAGGGGATTCTAATATCCAGATTGCGGATTTACTTAAGCTCCTTGGAAACGAACCGCGCTCTGCTGATTTTTATAAAGAAGCGCTTGATTTAAAACCAACAGACGGTGTTTTAAGAATGAAATACGCAAGGACACTGGATAAGCTCGGGCGTTATGATGAAGCTGTCACTCAATATAATGAAGCTTTAGCTAATTCAAAAGGCGATATGGAAGTTTTATATGCCTTAGAGAGAATTTATTTAAAAAAACTTGCCCAAACTCCTAATGATGCGGAGTTGAATGCAAATATAGGTGCAATCAAGCAGGCACAGGGTGATTTTGAGACTGCTTTAAGTTACTACGGGAAAGCAGAGAAACTCAATCCTTCTAATGTTACAACAAGATTGAATGTCGGAACGCTCTTCCAGCAGAGAAAAGAGTATCAGAAAGCTATCCAGTCTTATGATTCTGTCTTGACTCTATATCCTAATAATACACAGGCGCTTTTATATAAGGCCCAGGTCTATAAAGAAATGGGTGATGGCAAGACTGCTTTCAGCCTGTACAAGAAGATACTTTCAATAGATCCGAATAATGCGGCTGCAAAAGCTGAAATTGCCGGAGTTATCAAGGATACAATGTCACCTTCCGAATACATTGATTATCTTGCAAAAAACGGCAGTTCTTCAGAACTATATGATTATTCTTATCAATTACATCAGGAAAACAAAATTGATGATGCAATTTCGGGCTACAAAGCAGTTATTTCAAAAGACAGCTCAAACGTTAACGCTTATGTAAATTTAGCTGTTTGTTACGCATCAAAAAATGATTACAATAATGCTGTAAATACTCTAAATACTGCAAAGGCCAAATTCCCGGCAAATAATTTAGTCTTAAAAACATTACAGAATGTGCAGCAGGATTCAGCTTCTACAAAGCTTGCCTCCGCATCTGCAAGTTATGAAAACAAAGATTACCAACAGGCAATACAGCAATATTTAGCAATTAATCCGCCGACAGAAGATTCCATGCTGGGCGTTGCGGCATCTTATCAGGCCTTGAATGATTACAACAGCGCGATTGAGTATTATAAAAAGGCGGAACAGATTAATCCTAAAAATGCAGAAATTCCTTACTATATCGGATATTTGTATTCCGAGCAGCAAAACTGGAATCTAGCAGAGACTTATTTAAACAAAGCCATACAGCTTAATCCTGAATCACAGGCAAAAGAGCTGCTTGCGTACGTAAACCAGAACGGCTCGTTATCAGTCTTAAACGAAGGTATCGAACTTTTTGAGAAAAACAATTTCCAGGAAGCTATGGCTAAATTTAACATGGTTTTGAAAAAAGATGCCCAAAATGCTTACGCATATTACTATAGAGGTTTAATCTACGATGAGCAGAAACAGCAGAAAATGGCTATCAATGATTACTTAAATGTTTTGAAATACTCTAACGATTTTCCGATTGCAAATTATATGCTTGCGGTTGATTACGATACTTTGAGCAACTACAAAGAAGCGTTTAAGTATTATCAAAAATTCATCTCAAGTTATACAACAGATGACGAGTATCTGAAATACGCAAAATCAAGAATGGAAGAACTCAAGCCGTATGTCGGCGGATAGATTCTTCACATAAAAGAGAAGTATGAATAGCAAAGTAAAAACGTTAATTTCAAGCCGTGTTTCTTTAGCCCCGATGGCGGGAATAACTGATTATGTCCTGCGTTCGCTTGTAAGAAAATATTCTAAAACCTGTCTTTTAACAACGGAGATGATAAGTTCAGAAGCTTTAACCCAGGTTAAAGATACTGTCATTACAGCAAGAGACGACAATCATTCGCCGATTTCATACCAGCTAAGCGGTCATAAGCCGCAGATGATAGCCAACTGCGCAAAATATCTGGAAGAATTTGCTGATATGATTGATATTAATATGGGCTGTCCCGTTAATAAAGTCGTAAAGGGAACGGACGGCTGTGCATTAATGCGTAATCCCGATTTGGCCGCAGAAATTGTAAGAACGGTAAAAGATTCTATTTCAAAACCTTTGAGTGTGAAATTCCGTCTTGGATATACATTTGATGAGCTAAACTATGTAGAATTCGGACAAAAAATGCAGGAAGCAGGCGCTGATTTTATTACAATCCATGCCCGCACACGCTCACAAATGTACGGCGGGAAAGCGGATTGGAAAAAGATTGCGGAATTAAAGCACAATGTGGATATTCCGGTTTTCGCAAACGGTGATGTGATTTCAATCGAGAGTGCCATTCAGTGTCTTGAAGAGTCGGAAGCGGACGGAGTCGCAATCGGACGCGGAGCTTTAGGCGACCCTTCTCTATTATATCGGGTCGAAAAATACCTGAACACGGGAGAATATTTACCTCCGCCTGCTCTAGACGAAAAAATAGAAACATTAAAACTTCATATTCTGGAAGAAATGGAGCTTCGTGGGGAAGATGTCGGCATAAAATTCTGTCGGAAATTTATTCCGTATTATCTAAGCGGCTTTCCTGGTGCTTCAAAATTAAGAGGAGAGCTAGTTTTAATGGATAATCCTGATAAAGTATTTCAAACTCTGGATAATATCACATTTGCTTTTTGTCGATTGTAATTTCATACCCAAAAATATCTGCAATAGTTTTCACTTCATCATATCTAAATGAGCTTAGCGAAATTTTATGGAGCAGGCTTTGTTGCGTATAGTGCTTTCCGGTTTTTTCAACTAAAATTTGAGCCAATTTTTTCGCTGTTAACCCTTCGCGCATCATAATGATTTTTACTTGTTCTCTAGAATTCATAATTTACCTATATAATGAATTATTATACAAAATAAAGAATGGTATTGACAAATCCGGAATAAAGTGTTAAGATTTATTCTGCATAGAGAATAAACACTCTTTATATAGAATAAAATATTAAAGTAAAGGGGAATTATGAACCAAGAAACTATAAATGAATTTTATGAAAATATTCATATGCTTGATACTATTTTATACGCTCTTAAATGGCAAGAACAAAATTCTAATTACATATTAGGTATTGATTCTGTAATTATGAGCTTTGACAAAACCTTAAAAAGCTTAAAACAATGTTGTATCAATCATATTGGCTGTCCAGAAGAATAGAACGTAGGTTGGGTGAAACCCAACAATAACATTATTAATTAGCCCCCACCCGAATTTCTAAACTCACTAAACGTTCGTTAAGAAATTCTACCCTCCCCCGTGGAGAGGGTTAGGCTGAACGCCAGGTGTGGCGCTCCCCTCGCCCCTTGTGGGAGAGGGAAGAATTTCAAGTTGAGCCCAAGCGAAACTTAGAAATTCGGGTGAGGGGTCTTTTATGTCTTTACATTATATAATTCCAGTCAAATAGAGTTATTCGCCTATATATGGCTTTTTCTTTTGAATTTATCTTGGGCAGTAATGGATTTTTACTTGTTCTCTAGAATTCATAATTTACCCAGACACCTTAATTCCGTTAGCCCAGTCTCTGGCAAGCATTTCGCCTTTGCCTTCAGGTTTAACCCTGACTAATCTTAAAAGCCCGTCCCCGGTTTTTACATCGATACCTTTCTTTGAAATCCTGACAAACTCTCCAGGCCGGCCTTCGAGATTTTCATCAAGCGGCTCTGTTTCCATAACTTTTATAATCTTATTCCGAAACTCAAAAAACGCTCCGGGGCATTTATAAACTCCGCGTACTAGATTGTGAATCTCTTCTGCGGATTTTGTCCAGTCAATCTTACATTCTTCTTTCTTTAGTTTATCTGCAAAGCATACTCCGTCCTCACACTGGCAAGTCGGTTTGATTGTACCTTCTTTTAATCCTGTCAATGTTTTTTCCAGAAGCTCAGGTGATTTTTCCGCACATATTTCAAAGAGTTCTACACAGTTCATATTCTTTGTGATCTCAATAGGATATTTAAGGCAAATATCCCCGCAATCCAGCCCTAGTTCGGTTATCATTGTACAAATTCCGGTTTCTTTATCACCGTTAATAATAGCGCGCTGAATAGGGTTTGCACCGCGGTATTTGGGAAGAAGAGAAACATGAAGATTTATTGTCTCATACTTTGGAATATCAAGAACTTCTTGGGAGAGAATCTGCCCGAATGCAAATGTTACAAAAAAATCCGGTTTTAATTCCTTTAGAGCTCCTATTATTTCCGGCTCTTTCCTTATGGATTTGGGCTGAAAAACTTTTATATTATGTTCAAGCGCAAATTGTTTTATCGGACTCGGTGTAAGTTTATGCCCGCGTCCGGACGGTTTGTCCGGCTGAGTTACAACCGCAAGAACGTCAAATTTATCGGAATTATAAAAATGCTCAAGCGATTTTAAACCTATATCAGGAGTTCCAAAAAATACGATACTTATCATAAAAAGGGGTTCCTTTCTGAAAGTTTTTGTTGGGTTTCACCCAACCTACTTATTATTCTTTATCTTTCTTAACCTTCTCTTCAAGCAGAACTTCAATTTCTTTTTCCAATTCAGGCTCGTCTAAAAGCTTGTCTGTTTCAATACTAGGCAAGTTACATTTTTTCAAAACTTCTTCTGCTTCAAAACGATTGATAACATGGTCTATAAACAAGATTCCGTCAAGATGATCAAATTCATGCTGAATTGCTCTTGCAAGAAGGCTTCCGTCCTTGGCTTCCAGAACAAAAGAACGTCCGTTTCTATCAAGCGCTTTAACCATAACATTTGCATATCTTCTAACGTCCGTAAACGCTTCAGGGAAACTCAAACAGCCTTCGTGGCTTATTACCGCACCTGATTTTTTGATAATCTTAGGGTTAATAAACACCATCGGACTCAATGGTTCATCATTAGTTGAAACATCTATTACAAAAACCCTGTAATTTTCGCCAATCTGCGGAGCTGCAAGCCCGACACCGTTTTGGGCATACATTGTGTCCAATAAATCCATAACCAAATTTTTTATTTTTTGTGAAACTTTATGCACTTCTTTAGAAGGCTCACGAAGAGATGCTTCTCCATACTTTACAACTTTTCTTATTGACATAAATAAACCTCTTTTACATTAACATTCTAGCATGAAAAATGAACAATTTCTTCATAAATGCGTTATAATTATATTATGAAACGAGTTACTGCAATTTTTTTAACCTATATAATATGCTCATTAACAGTATCCCCTGTATTTGCATATGTTATAAAAATATATAACGATGCAGGAGAACAAATAGGCATTGCAAGGAAAAACGGTGATAACTATGATATTTATGACTTAAATGGAAACGAAGTAAAAGACTATGATGCGTTTTATGCCTCATCGGGAATGAACCTTAAACCGGTTTCAAATTATGATCCTACACAATATTGGATTCAAACAGGTCCGCATTCGACACGTCCTTTGTTTTTTATTCCAACACCGAAATTAAAAATAAAAAGACCTTGATTAGGATAGAATAATGAAAAAATTTTTAACTTTTGTTTTATTATTTATATTATCGACAGAATTTGTTCTGGCCTACTCAATGAATGTTTATAACAAACAGGGAAAGCTGGTCGGAGTTGCTGTAAAAAATGGCGACAAAGTTGAATTATATGACTTGAAAGGCAATAAAATAACACCAAAAGAAACGCTTTATTCTCCGCCCGGGGTTCCAGTAAAGGACTTAAACATAAGCACAAAATATAAAGTAGAATATTATCAATACGAAAAATGAAAAATCTTTTAAAATACACACTTATTATATCTTGCTTATTTATATTTCCGGGAATGGTATTTGCATATTCAATAAAGATATTTAATCATTCCGGTGAACAAATTGGAACAGCTCATAAAACGGGGGAAGATTATGAAATCTATGATATGTCCGGTAAAAAAGTTATAGATTATGATAGTTTTTATTCTAAAATAGATACGCCGTCTGAAATACACTCTCCGGATACTTATCCTGCTATACCCGGACGTAAATGGGTCGGTGTGGGCTCGGGAGTGAATTTAAAAATGATTAAAAATAGTGAGGGACAGAAGTTCAAAGTAGTAAGAACCAATCCTTATTACACTAATAGTGTCAATATAAAAGTTTATGACAGAACCGGAAAATTTATCGGTTATGCGAAAACAGACGGTACAACGGATTATATCATATATGATGAAGATGGAAATGTTTTGAATATTAACATTCCCCTATATTCACCTCCGGGAAAGCCCCTTGAGTCATATTGGGAAAGATATCGGGGCCAGAGACCTTTTCAGGAATAAAGATAAAAAGTTTATTTTTTAAAACTCCACAAATCTTTCTGGAATAAAACCAAAAACGGTATTAATTCAAGACGCCCGACAAACATATCTATAATTAAAATTACTTTTGAAAACCAGTGCAGCGGCTCAAAACTTGCAAGAGGCCCGATTTCTCCAAATCCTGGGCCGATGTTTCCCAATGCGCTTACAGCACCGGTAATTGCCGTAACTGTATTTTTTTCGATTATTCCCAGTAAAAATGCAGAAATAGCGATAATTGCAAAATAGAATGATACAAACATCAAAGTTTGATAAAGAATATCTTTCGGTACTGAATAATCACTTATCTTTATATCAAAAACAGCTTTCGGGTGAAGAATTTTTACCATCTCAGATTTCATAATTTTAAAAACCAAAAGCCATCTCATAACTTTCAAGCCACCACCTGCCGAACTTGCACAGCTTCCAAAAAGCATAGAAGTAAACAATAAAACTTTACTTACATAATCCCAGTGAATAAAATCATCACTGCAAAAACCCGTTGATGAAATTAATGTTGAAATATTAAAAAATGCGTGAGTTATACTTTCCCAGACTCCGAAATGCATATTGTGGAATAGAGAAATACTTAGTGCAATAGAAATTATGACTACAAACCAGAAATAAACCCTGAACTCTTCATTTTTAAATAATATAAGCGGATTAAATTTAGTCCAAGCTCTATATTGCAGATTAAAACTAACCCCAGCAAAAAACATAAAGAAGGTTGTAACCCATAATACTGTATTTGAAAATCCAATAATACTCATAGCATTAGGTGACAATCCTCCGCCGGAGATAGATGATAGAGAATTACATACAGCCTCAAACCCGCTCATGCCGGCAAACTTTAATAGAATAATTTCTACAATAGTTAATCCCGCATAAACTTTCCATAAAGCTGCTGCCGTATTCTTGATTCTCGGTGTAAATTTATCTTCAGTAGGCCCGGGAGCTTCCGCAAAAAATAACTGCCGGCCTGCTATTGCAAACTGAGGAAGAATTGCAATAAATAATACGATAATTCCCATACCTCCGAGCCACTGTGTAAAAGAACGCCAAAAAAACATTGCGTGAGGATAATTAAAATGGGTTAAAATGGTTGAGCCGGTTGTTGTAATCCCTGATGTTGACTCAAACAGCGCATCAATAGGATTAAGTCCGAAAAACAAATAAGGTATTGCGGCCAGAATTCCAGCAAAAAGCCATGAAAAAGTTACGACGCACAAACCTTCGGATTTTTTTATATCGTTTATAGATTTAATTTTATCAGTACCATTTACAAGTTTTTTTAATGTTACCGATATGAAAAATGCTGCTGCACCGGCTATTAAGAATGGTAAAACCGAATTATATTCGTGATAATATAGTGCAACCAAAATCGGTACAAGCAGTACTATGCTAAAATACATTATTGTGAGGCTGAATGAATAAGCTAAATAAGATATTCTCATTTAATCTCCTCAAAGAAATCTTTAATTATAGATGCGTTTGCACTAGTGGTGAATATAATTAAATTATCTCCGCCCATAACCTGTGTTGCTCCGTTTGGAATAATGATTTTCTTCCTTCTTTGAATAACTCCTACTATTGCTTTTGCAGGGAATCTTAAATCCATAATCCGCTTTGTTTCATAATGTTCGGGAATTTCAATAACCAGTACTTCGCCCTTTCCCTCTTCAACTGTAGCCAAAATATCAACATTACTTTCTTCAATACAGTTTTTAATTTCATTCAGTGCTGCCGTTCTTGGTGATATTGCAATATCAATTCCGACTTTTTCAAATAAAGCGGCATTAGTGCTTTTTGAGACCCTTGATATTACCCTTCCGGCGCCCATATGTTTAACAAGCAGGGAGCAAAGCAGGTTTTTTTCATCATTATTTGTAACATTAACTACAACATCAGAATCCGCAATTTCTTCTTCCGATAAAAGTTCAATATCCGTTCCGTCACCGTTTATTACAAGAACATTGTCGAGTTCGTGTGCCAAAAATTCACACCTTTTTTCATCCCGCTCAATAATTTTGATATTCAGCTTCAAATCCTCCAAGCTTTTTGCAAGCTTAAGTCCGACATTCCCGCCCCCGATAATTGCAACGGTTTTTACGAATTCTTTTTCGTGGAAAAAACGTCCGGCAAGAACATCTAGTGAATGTGAAAGCCCCATAAAAATAACTTTATCGTCTTCATGCAGTACAGTCTCTCCATTGGGAATAAACAATTCGCCGTCTCTTGTGATACCCACAATCAACGTATCTTTAGGGAAATTGCAATTTTTAACCATACTGTTTACAAGCATGGAATTTTTTGCAATTTTATATTCCAGAAGTCTTGCCCTACCGTTTGCAAAATTTTCTACATCCAGAGCTTTTGCAACTGTTATTATGCGGAATATTTCCTGCGTCATTAACTCTTCCGGCCAAATGATGTTATCAATATAAAAATCATAATTGTAGTCTGCATCTTTTGTAATCCCTAGAGAAGATTTATACTCCTCTTTTCTTACAAAACACATAGTTCTTACGTTGCTGATTCTTTTTGCAGTGAGGCAGGCTACAATATTTAATTCATCAGATGCCGTGCAGGCAATAAAAACATCCGCACCTTTTATATCGGCCTGTTTTAAGACTTCAAGATTGGAGCCGTTTCCTGAAATAAATCCGACATCCAGTTTATTAAAACCATCTATTTTATAATTCTCATCATCAATAACGGTTATATCATTATTCGTATAGAACTCATTTGCAATCATTAACCCGAGTTCGTTTGCACCGAAAATAATAATCTTCATAGCTTTATTTAACGCCAAATTATATACAAAGTCAATCCAGCTGCTTTATAGTAGCAACAATCTTTCCGATAAGGATTAAATCAGAAGCGGCATCTTCACTTATTGTTCTTACCCGATACTCCGGATTATCAGATTTAATAATTATTTCATCAAGGTTCTTGGAAAGCCTTTTTACAAAAAATTCATTGTTATAGCAAAAGACATAAATTTTATTATCCTGAATCTGGTTGCCGCCCCAATGCTCTACAATAAGTTTATCTCCGTTATCAATGGTCGGTGCCATGCTGTTTCCGGAAGCATTAATCATAGAATACAATTTATTCTTTGAATACCCGCTTATCATAGATACCGGAATCGGAAGCTTCGTTTTCTCGCTCGAAAATACGATACTTCCATTCCCGCAGCTTGCAAATACATCTGTATAATAATCAATATAAGCAACCTCAGAACAGCCATTTTCACTATAATTAAAGAGACTTATATTAAAAAATTCTTCAACCCTCTGAAGCTCGCTTACCGTAACCTCGCTTGCGTTTTTTATGCGATTGCTCACAGTCTGACGCGTAATTCCCAAGCTCTCTGCAAGCATAGACTGATTTACAGGCGTATTTATTTTATTAGATATTATTGTAATTAACTCATCAAGTCTCATCGTTCCACCGGTTTATATAAAATAATACTTGACACTTGTATCATATTGTCTTACAATTATATACAAGATGTAAGCTTATACTTGATATTTAAGCATACATTTTCACTTATGTCAAATGGTTTAAACTTGGGAAGAGGCAGATTATTAATGAGTTACCGATACAATGTATCATGTAGTGAGACAACATCAAAAACCTGGACACCTACTGCAATAGATTGTTATAAACTTGGCTGTATGTGCTCCAGATGTAATTTGTACAAAATTTATTTTTCAAAAGGCAATGTTAGATGCCGAATGAAAGAAACCGTAATAGAACTTGTAAGAAAATTTGGCGCACCGGAAGGAGTAGAAGAAAATGAATAGAAGTATCGCAAGCATTGAAAACGGAAAAAAGGGCGGCCGCCCGAAATATGCACCCGATAACAAGGCCTCAATTCCGGATATAAATATTGTAATTTTAACCCCGAAGCAATACGGTTCTTTAATCGAAAAATACGGATATGAACTTTTAAGCAGAGCATTAAATGTTTTAGAGGCTTGGCTCAAAACCAGTCCAGAGGCCGCAAAATACCGTGGTAAAAATAATTATGCGCATTTCCGCTCTGACGGCTGGGTTATTAATTCAGCAAAAAAGAACTAAAACTGTGCAACTCTAAGAAGCTTATTGAAAAATTCTCTTGTTGCATCAACTCCGCGATTAAAGCACTGCTGTTGGATATTAAACCAGTCCGATTTATTAGAGCTTTTTATTTTGAACTCTGGTCTTTGAGAAAACTCGGCAGTACGCACAAATAAATCGATTAGAGAGCTGTATTCAATATTTTCCGGAGCATATCCAGCTAATAAATCTTTCAAAGCAGGTGTTGCACCATATTTTTTACCTATTTCAAAATCTTTATGAATTTTATATTTCATTATTTTCTGTAATAACCCGCCTGGCTCTGTATGCATAGGCATTGAAACATCTTGCAGATAATGTATTGCAAAACCTGCATGTTTTAGAAATTTTGGTTTATCATAAACAGTTAAGGCCATTTGCAAATGTTCCTTATATCTTTCTAATGCATTATTTTCTGCATCTCCCTCTCGCCCAAAACTTTTGGTTTTACCATAGGGAAAGAAAAAATGCGTATTATTATGATACCCCTGTTCACTGGCCAGAAAATCCGGCATTAAAACAAATTTTGCAAGAACTTTTCGTTCATGCGGCTCAATAGTACTGTTACTCACAGCCTTTAATGTCATTCCAATATGCGTTACACTATTCCATTTAAACGTTGTCTGGTTTGTACTTTTAGTTTCCTGTATTTGCATTGTTTTGTTTTTATACAGCAAAACGAAAATGAACAATATCTCCATCTTGCATTATATAATCTTTACCTTCTAAACGAGTTACACCCTTATCTTTGCAGGCAGCGTATGAACCGTTTTCTACAAAATCTTTGTATGCAGTTACCTCTGCCCTGATAAAACCTTTTTCAAAATCCGTATGAATAACCCCTGCCGCCTGCGGTGCCTTGGTTCCCCTTGTAATTGTCCAGGCATGAACCTCTTTTTCGCCCGCAGTTATAAATGTTATAAGATTAAGAAGCTCATAGACGGATTTAATCATTTTATTAATGCCGCTGTCGGTAATGCCTAATTCTTCTAAATATTCTTTAGCGCCTTCTTCGCCTAAATCAACAAGTTCTTCTTCTATCCTTGCACAAATTACTACCGTTTGCGCACCATGAGTTTTGGCATATTCTTCAACCCGCCTTGTATAATCATTGCCGTCTTTTAAGTCAAATTCAGAAACATTGGCACAATAAATTACAGGTTTAACCGACATTAAATTAAGCGGTTTTATTACATTGATTTCATCTTCATTAAAGTGGTCTTTTAGATTAATAAAAGTTCCTTCCTGAAGAAGCTCATAAAGTTTTTTTAATGCTCCGTCTTCAAGCACAGCCTCCTTGTCACCGCCTTTAGCCTGTTTAGAAATCCTCTGCATTCTGCGCTCAATTGAAGCTAAATCAGCAAGTGCAAGCTCTGTATTAATAGTTTCTATATCAGAAATAGGATCCACTTTACCTTCTACGTGAATAGTATTTTCATCATCAAAGCATCTTACAACCTGAATTATAGCGTCTACTTCCCTTATATTATGCAAGAACTGATTTCCAAGCCCCTCGCCTTTGCTTGCGCCTTTCACAAGTCCTGCAATATCAACAAACTCTATAACTGTCGGAATAATTTCCTTAGACTTACATAAATCAGATAAAATTTGAAGTCTCTCATCAGGTACAACCACAACCCCGACATTTGGTTCTATTGTACAAAACGGGTAATTCGCACTCTGTGCATTTTTTGCTGATGTCAGCGCATTAAATAAAGTTGATTTTCCAACATTTGGAAGTCCTACAATTCCGGCTCTTAGCATAAAAATAAATCCCTTTCTGCATTTTTTTTGATTATAACACAAATAAAAAATACAAAAGTATTTGATTGTTTTTATAAATATAAATAATATTAAAATATAACAAAGTCAAAGAAATGCAGTAATTAAAACAATTTAATCATGTCTAGCAAGAGAGTGTATATCACCTGATATTATAAAAACAACCAGTAATAAAACTTAACAATTTGGTCAAAAATCAACAAAACTGCTTGCAAAGAGAAATTTAGCAAATATGATATTATAGGATATAAAAAACTATATCTGTTGATAGCCGAAAATAGAGGACAATATGGCAAAAGACGTAATAGAAATTGAAGGTACTATATTGGAGTCCATGCCAAACGCAATGTTCAAGGTAAAGCTTGAAAACGGGCATGAGATTTTAGCTCATATATCAGGAAAGATTCGTAAAAACTTTATAAGAATTTTACCGGGCGACAGAGTAAAAGTTGAAATGACTCCGTATGATTTATCTAAAGGCAGAATAACATTCAGATTAAAGTAAATATAAAGAAAAGGAATTAACAATGAAAACAAGATCATCAGTAAAACCTATGTGCGACAAATGCAAGGTTATTAAAAGAAAAGGCAGAGTTGCTGTAATTTGTGAAAATCCAAAACACAAACAAAGACAGGGATAACTCTGAATAACAAATAGTAAGTAGAACATTTAAGTTATAAAGGAAAGAAAACATGGCAAGATTAGTTGGGGTAGACTTACCTCGTAACAAAAGATTAGAAGTTGCTTTGACCTATATTTACGGTATAGGACCGGCAAGAAGCAAAAAAATTCTTGAAGTAACAGGTATATCACCTGATTTAAGAACAGACGATTTAACAGATGATGATATCAAGAAATTACGTGATGCATTATCAGAATACAATATCGAAGGTGACTTGAGACGTGAAGTAACAATGAGCATCAAGCGTCTTCAAGAAATCAACTCTTACCGCGGTATGAGACACAAAAGAGGTCTTCCTTGCAGAGGCCAGAGAACAAAGACTAACGCAAGAACAAGACGCGGAAAGAAAACAGGACCTATTGCAGGTAAGAAAAAATAAATTTAGTGACTAGTGAATAGAAACTAGTGACTAGAGGATAAAAAATCTATTCACCATTCACTAATCACTATTCACTAATTACTTCAAACACAAAAGATTGAAATATAAATATAAAGGAATAAGAAAAATGGCAAGACCAAAAACTACAAAGAAAAAGGAAAAGAAAAATGTATTACAGGGAGTTGTTCACATTCAATCAACATTCAACAATACAATTGTAACTTCTACAGATATGCAAGGTAATGCTATTGCTTGGGCAACAGCCGGTGCAACAGGGTTCAAAGGAGCAAGAAAAGGAACTCCGTTTGCAGCTCAATCAGCAGCAGAATTAGTTGCTAAAAAATCAATTGATCAAGGTATGAAGAAAGTAGAAGTTCATATCAAAGGACCTGGTTCTGGTCGTGAAACAGCAATCAGAGCAATTCAGGCAGCAGGGTTAGAAATTACATTAATCAAAGACGTAACTCCAATCCCTCACAACGGTTGTCGTCCACCTAAAAAGAGACGTGTATAGTAAGTAGGGTGACTAG
>CALUQF010000005.1 GCA_944322835.1 Candidatus Gastranaerophilales bacterium
GTTCTTAAAATCACCTAAAACCGAGTTTGCTTATATAAATGAACTCTTGCAATCGCTTGCACTTGTTCATCCTGAAATATCTTTTGAGTTAAAAAATAACGGGAAAAACATATTAAAAACAACGGGGCAAAATAATCCGGAGCAGACTATAAAAGAAGTTTTTGGAGAAGGTATTGTCTCACACTTAAAACCGGTATTAAAGACGGATAAGATTTCAGGGCTTAAAATTTCAGGATTTGTAAGTACTCCTGATTATACAAGAGCCAGTAAAAAAGACTATTACACATATGTTAATTCACGTATGGTTAAGTGCCCGATATTCCAAAAATCCATTGATACCGCATATAAAAATCTTATTGGCTCAAGGTATCCTTTTGTAATTCTGAATTTAGAAGTTCCATCAGAAGATGTTGATGTAAATGTCCACCCTACTAAAAAAGAAGTGCGGTATAAAAATCCTAACCAGATTTTTAATTTTATCCATTCATCAATTGATATGGCGCTTATGAATACAATGGAAAAAGAACCGCTTAGGGAAACAGAACCGCTTAGAACAGTGGAAGAAATAAAACCGAAGCTTGATTTCGCTCAAAATGATGATATTTATGTTGAAACGGGTTCCACAATAACGGATTTTTTTGCCGAAGAAAAGCCGGAAGAAAAACCAAAATTAGCTGTAGTTAAGGAATTCCCGAGAGGCGAAACCGTTATTTCCGAGCAGAAAAAATTTGTTGAAGAAAGAATTCCTGAAAAAGAAGAGATGATTATCGGTCAATACAGAAAAACATACATTCTTATTGAAAGAGAAGAAGGTTTGGAAATCGTTGACCAGCATATTGCGGACGAAAGATATATTTACGAAAAACTCAAAAAGTCGAAAAATATTGACTGTCAGCTTTTGTTTATTTCTGATGTAATAGAAATTTCTCTGAGCGATAGAGAGCTTTTAGAAAATAATAAAGAAAAGCTCGCTAAATTCGGATACGAAATAGAATTTATGTCGGAGAGCGAGGTAATATTCAAAAAAGTTCCGCAATTAATTTCAAAGGTTTCCCCTAAAGAAATCTTAGCAGATATATTATCAAGTATTTCTTCCGATATTGATAATATAGAAGAGCAAATCCTTATTACAACAGCCTGTAAGGCGGCTGTAAAGGCAAATACTTATCTTAATAATTTCCAAATGCAGGAGATAATAAAGAATTGGCGCAAGTGTGAAAAACCGTTTACCTGTCCTCATGGAAGGCCGATTTCAAAGATTATTGAACACAAAGATATTGCAAAATTTTTCCAGAGAAATAAATAATGTAACAAAATCGTAACAATTCAGATGTTTTTAGGCAATTTTATGCTTTGATGTGTTTTATAAAGAATATAAAATGTTAGTGAAGTAATATTTATAGAAAGCAGGTATGTGTATGGAACCAATTAACAATGTAGGAGCTGCAAATTACGCAATGACAGTTCCGCAGTCAGAAAATCAAGTACAAGGTATGGAAGATTATTCTTCAATGCCTATGGTTTATGATCCGGCAATGGAGGAAAAATCACAAGCCGCTTCAAACAAAACCGGTTTAATGGCTTTAGGTGCAATTGCTCTTGCCGGTATCGGCTTAGGAACCGGGTATCTAATCTGGGGCAAAAAGAAAGCCGGCAGTGCAGAAGTAAAAGAGCTTGCAGAGGATGCAAAAAAGGCGTTTGAAGAACAGATTCAGAATTTGACTAAAGAAAGAGATGGCTTAAAAAAATGCAATGAAGAAGCCGGAAAAATCGCTGATGAAAAAACTTTTTTGAATCCAGGGTTAAGGACACGTTGTGAAAGAATCAAAAAAGCGTTAAATCCTGATGCAGAAGATGCTAAAAAAGTGGAAAAGAAAGCGGAAGAAGCCGCTAGCGAAGTAAAAGACAAAGCCGATGATGCGGCAAAAGCAGCAGAAGATAATGCTGCAAAAGAATAATTGGTTCATATAAAATATAAAAAATGGCGGATTCAATAATCCGTCATTTTTTTACTTTTTCGAGTAAAGAACCGGACGGCCAAAGCTAATTTTCCTGACTTCTATCTGCTTATCTTCTATAAGCTCGTCTATAATACTTCCTACTCCCTTTTGGCTATAGCCGTCTAAAGCTCCAAAATATCGGGAATTAACAACATTATCATTATAACCATTGGCTTTTATCTGTGAGCTTCCTGTCAAAATTTTACAGAATCCGCTTTTCCCGTATGAGCCGCTGAACTCATTTATACATTCTACAATCAAATCTTTAATATTACCTTGATACGCGTTTTGTTCAATATCATCATGAATATTTATATTTGGCTCAACCGTCTCTGTTCCTTCCAGATTTTCGTAAAATTTTGCAACTCTTGAATCTACAAGAACTTTTTCAGGCTCAAAATTCTTTATAAATAATCCGTCTAAAGTCTTAACCCTGCTCATTGCTACATATGCTTGTCCACGCTCAAAAATCCTTGAGCAGTCAACAACGAGTTTATCTAAAGTCATACCCTGTGATTTGTGAATTGTAATTCCATAAGCAAGTTTGAGCGGATATTGCATTCGCTCTGCTACGACCCTGTCATTATAATAATATTCGAATGTATGTCTTGGAATCGGTGCAGTTATACCATTATCAAACCTTACAACAATATTGTTTTCATTGAAGCCTTGAATTGAACCGCAGGCACCATTTATTAGCCCCCTGTTAAAATCCATATTTACAAGAAGCATAACTCTGGCTCCGAGTTTTAATACAATCTCTTTTTCTGCTCTGCAATTCTTGGAGAAGATTTCCAGTATATAATTTTCGCTTTCGGTTAAATTCTCATCCACAAGTTTGGTTCCACGATATACACCATCTTGTGCCGTAAAAATTCTTATAGGTTCATCTATCATATTAAATTTTGCAAGGTTATACCTGTTCGCTTCTTCATTAGTAGAAAAAATATGCAATATATTCGTTTCATATGTATCAAGCTGAGTACACCTGCTATTTAAAAGTTTTATATCCTCTATATCAAGACAATTTTCACGCATATGCGCAAGCGCGGTAATAAAATTTTCTTCATTTTGACGGTAATTTTTCTTTAAAATAACGTTTTTCAAATTCAATTCATCCCATACCGGAGAGTCAAAACAATACTTGCGCTCACTAAACAAGCTGTTTTCATTTCCCTTTTCTACCGGAGGAAGCTGGAAAAAGTCTCCGATAAAAAGAACCTGTATGCCGCCAAACTGTTTATCAGTTTCTCTTAGCGCCTTCAAAACTTCATTTACATATTCAAAAGCTTCAATATTCAGCATTGAAATCTCATCAACTGCAAGAATTTTACATTTCAAAATCTGGTTAAGCTGGGTTTTTCTTTTCCTGATTTTTTCAACCGTATTGGCAATTGTATTCCTGCACAGGCCGACTCCGGCCCAGGAATGAAGAGTCTGTCCTTTTACGTTAACAGCGGCAATACCGGTTGTACTTGTAATAGTTAGTTTCTTCTTGAGTTTTTCTTTTAGCTTATTTAAAATATAACTCTTCCCGGTTCCTGCAAATCCTGTTAAAAAAACATTTTCGCCGTTTTGCAGAAGAGTAAAAACTTTTAAAAATGAATCATCTTCATCATTATCTTTTTTAGGCTTTGGTGTGCTTTTTATAACCTCATACTCATCCGCAAATGATATTTCTTTTGTAAAATCTATCTGGTCAAAATTCACAATTTTATACAAGCAAACTTCCTGTTTTGCATTTATCCTTGTAAAATTTATTGGTTTTTGCCCCTGCTTAAGCTCAAAATTCAATTTATTCTCAGATATCCACTCGGCAGATTTAAATCCATAAATTCTCTTTATACAATCAAGAATACATTGTGTAATTGAATGAAACCGCCTTCCGTCCTGATTGACGTGCATAGCAGAAAGTGACGGCATAAGCTTTTCCGCCGTCTCCAGCAAACTGCTATAGCTTATATTTTCAGAAGTCAACTCCTTAAGCGTTTCAGTTGGATTAGAAAAATCAAATCTTTCCATAAACTGATTATATGTTACTATTCATCACTCTGTCAATGCAGGCCTTAGGCGAGTATTGCCACTCTCTTTTGGATATTCTTGAAACCTTCAAGCCGGAACGCTCTATTATTGCTTGTTTTTTCATATTAGAAACTTTGGAAGGAGTTTTGTCCTCTACTCCGTCACATTCTATAACAAATTTATTATCAACAAGCAAATCAACACTCAAGCCGGCAATTTCCGTTCCGCAGAGAACTTCATGGCCTAACTCCCTGAATGCGTCTGCGACTTCTTTTTCAAAAGCATTTTTATAAATATTTTCATCAAAATCATCTGAATTTCTCAGTGCATAGCGGTTTCCATACTCTTCAACATAACCGAGATAGCTTCTCAATAATCCTTCCGGCAGTTCTCTCGGATTTTTTGATATAAAGTTAATAACCTGATTTCTTGCCCTTGTAATTGCTACATTAAATAAGTTAGGTTTCTGAAGGAAAATCAAACTCTGGGGGAAACTATTGTTTGCATAAGCCCACGAAGCCAGAATAATATCTTTTTCGTCACCCTGAAATGTATGTGCGGTACCGATTTCAATCTGATGTTTTTCCATCATGTGTTCAGACAAAACTTTTGAAACAGAAAGTTTCAACTGCTCAACCTGTGCCCTGAATGGTGACACAATACCGATACTTACCGGAGGCTTATCTCCATTTGCTCCCCGTTCATCTTCTACAACGATTTCGTAAAGCCTTTTTACCAGCGCTTCTATTTCCGGAAGATTTCTTGTTGCGTCAAAATCAACTTTTCCATCTGGAACTACAACTGTTTCTATAACCTTTTTAGTGTTATCGTTTCTGCGCATAACCTTAATTCTTCCGCCATAAAATTCTTTATTTGAAAAATTAATAATAGGAGGAAGACTCCTGAAGTGTTCATCCAAAAGCACCGGATGCATAGAATAATAATTAGCCAAATCAAACATTGAATTGGTTCTAAACCGCCACATAAGCTGGTATCTGTCATTAATTCCGTATTGAGACAAGAACGACTGCTCTTTTGCCTTTTCTAAGAATGAAAGGTGCGGAAGCTGTTTGTCATCACCTACTACTACCGCTTTTTTAGCCCTGAAAAGAATCGGGAAACAGCTTGCAATATCGCACTGTGAAGCCTCATCAATAATTACAACGTCAAACAGCCCCGGTTTCATCGGAAGAGAGCCGGACACTGCATAAGTTGTTACGCACCAGCAGGGAAAAGCTTCCAAAAGCGGTTTAAAGTCCTCCGTTTCAAGGAGTCTGCTTTGAAGATTCCTCTTTCTTTCAACAAGTGATTTTGAATGAACAAAAAGGCGCTGCCTTTTAACCGGATCTTGCATAAGACCCTTTAAAGCCTGTCTGCGCTTGGTCTTTAAAATATCTATTGCAAGGCGCTTCTGCTTTTGTTTCATGTTTCTTATCTGCTCGGACAGAATATGAATATTACCTGTTGCCTGAATATCAGTTTCAATCTTTCTGGCTTTGCAGATAAGTTTTGCATATTCAAGTTCATTTTGCAGAATTGAAAGATTTTCATTACTTACGTCAAAATTATTGATTCTTAAGCATTTTTTCAGATTTCCTATTGCAGACATATTTTTAATACCTGACCAAAAACCTGATTTTTCAATATTTTCGCTCAAAGCCTTGATTGAATTTTCAACAGTTGAAATCTCATCTTCTTTCAATACATTTTTTATAAATCTCGGATTTGAGTGCATGGGTTTTTCAAGGTTAATCTGAACATTTATTTCTGTCCATTCACCCTCAAGTTTTATGATTTTTTCTGATTTATTTTCTAAATCCCTTATAGCTTTTAAAAGGTTTTCCATATCAGAGACATCGCATAGAATAGAATTTTCAACATCTTCATCTAAATCGACTTTGTTAGCCAAAAGGTCTTGAAGCTGCATGCTCAATTCTCTCTGATAATTTTGTCTGCCTGCTCTAAGCGCTAAAAACGGTGCGCCTAAGCTGTTAAGCCTTTCGGCTACGACATCAACCGCTTTATCCATACGTGAAGCGACAAGTACAGTTTTTCCGTTTGCAATAAGATGAGCAACCAGATTAACAATTGTCTGTGATTTTCCGGTTCCGGGAGGGCCAAACACAGACACTAAACGTGCATTTTCTACATGCTTAATTACATTGAGCTGTGCGTCCGATAAAGATAAAGGTGTTACCGGAAAGAAATCTGCAAGCGTTTTTTGCTGGGTATCAGAAGGTTTTGACTGTGTATATTCTTCATTAATTAAATTCAAAACTGTCTCACGATATAGGCCACTCGGCTTTTCAGCAATTTGCGTTAATTCATGCAAAACTCCGGCAGTCACGGCAGGGCGCTTGGTGAGAATTATGGCACACTGATTCGTTAAACTTATTTTCTCAAGTTTTATCTGTGTTTTTTTAGAATTTTCTTCATCTTCTATAATTTCGTCTATATTTTCTGCATTAATTTTTTCACTGTAAAAATCTTTTGAAATATTATCTTCTTCAACTTTTAAAGCCGGATTTAGAGAAACATCAATATCAGGAACAATCGATTTTAAAGTTGTTAAAAATATATCAAGTTTTTCTTGAGTTATAGGTACAGAAGGAACCACATCAAGCAGCCCTTCCAAAAGCTGTTCGGTTTCGTCTTCATCATCACTTTTTTTCATTAAAGCCGTCAAAGCGCCTGTATTTAGAGAAACAAATTCATCCGTAAGCATGCAGTTTATATTTACGCCATTTCTTTCCAGCCGGCATGGAGCGTACAAAAGCGGGGTTAAGAATTCGTTTTTCTTTCCTGATTTTGATTTTCCGGTAATAAAAATATAACCATAGATTAAATATTTGTCTTTCTGGCTTGTTTCAGACTGAATCATGAGTTCTGTTAATTTTGAATCAGAACCTTCAAGGGGTAAATATTCCGCACCTTCTGTAAATAATCTGTCTTCGCCGTCTAAAAATATCCATTTGTTGTCTTTATCTGCTTTTAAATTCCTGAAAGTTGAGCTTTTGACCTCTTCTCTTACACAATCATGAAGATATTGGCTCAATTTTTTTATAAAGCTGTTATTAAACGCGGAATTTATTGCTCTTGTTGCTTCTTGTAACATTGTTTCTCCTCGGGATATTTAAATTATTATCGGATTAGAATACCTAACCTGCATTTCAAGGCAATTATACCATATTTTTAAGAGATTGAATACTGTTTACATATAAATTACTATTTTATCAGCAAAAACCTAAAAACAGCTTTAAGCCAAACTTATTATCTGCTTGTATATAGCTGATAATTTTAATACAAACTTAAATAATAATCTTTTAGCAGTTTAGCATCATCTTCTATATTTGGGCTTTCGCATACTACAGCACCTTTTATATTAAATGCCTTAAACGCATTTAATAACTCTTTATAATTAAAATCGGACTCTTCAAGATTTAAATGCTTTTTCTCGCCCTTAGGTCCGTATTCTATGCCTGCAATATGTGCGTGAAAGTTGTCTAGCGCAATCTGGCCAAGCTCATTGCCTATCTTTTCGAAAATTGCGCAGAATTCGTCATAGGTATTGGATATTCCATTATATCTGGCATGCAAGTGAGAAAAATCAACACAGGGCAAAACTGTTTCAAATTCTTTAGATAGCCGGACTATCTCGTCTAAATCTCCCCACTGCGTACCTTTTCCCGTTGTCTCCGGCCTTATCCATATCTTATTATCAGATTTCTTTAGAGTTTCTGTTATTATTCTTGTCTGTGCTTCTACCTGCTTAAACACGACATCCTTATCCATATCAAGGTAATAAGCTGCATGGAAAGTTATGCTGTATCCACCAAGTTCATTGGCTGTCTCGGCCGTCTCAATAATTCTCTGAACGCTGGCTTCTACCTTTTCTTCCTCTCTGGCATTAAGATTTACATAAAACGGCGCATGAGCCGTAATAACTTTTCCAGAACCACTCACAGCCTCACGACTTTTTTCGCTTATCCTAACTCCACGCACGAATTCCAGCTCTAATCCGTCCAAACCCATCTCTTCAAGTACTGCAAACCCGTCCGCGTAATTCCCGGCTCTTAAAGGTATACCAGCTGTTAAAAAATTCAATTTATCCATATCTTTCTTTTTATCCCCATTATGGTTGTCTCTTACCTACTCTCAGTTAGTTTAACTATCAAAGAAGACCTGTCGTTTCAATTCCAATCGGCAATTTTAACCAAATGTCTCCTGACAAACATTTTTATTATATTTACCCCTATTTACCCCTATTTACACCTATTTATCCCTTTTTCCCCCTTAATTCACCCCTAGTGGAATTCTTCGCCTATTTTGGGGTTAACAATTCTTATGAAGTCTTTGCTATCTCCCATAAAAAAGCTCCCAAACTGCATTACAGTCGGCACTATCAGCCCTTTTGATGTTGCGATAAAGAATTTGTCGTCTTCGATTTTTGCAACTGTGCCGGCAGGATGTGGAACACAAAAAGCGTCAGATGCTACTTCTACTTTCATAATCTTCATCATGTTGCCCCTAAAAGTTGTACTTGCGAGAATAAAAGGATTAAGAGCACGCACAAAACGTTCAATTTCTTCTGCTGTTTTGTTGTAATTTATAAATACTTCTCTTTCACTTAGTCCTTTCCCTGAAACAAACTCTCCCACAGGCTGTTTAATTCTTGGAAGCGGCTGATTTTCATAGGCTTGTAATACTTGAAGCAAAAGTTCAATACCAATGACATTTAATTCATTAAAAATTGTACCCATAGTCGCTTTTGAATGAATGTGATACGGTTTTTGTGCAATAATATCGCCGGTATCAAAGCTTTCATCCATAAAATGGATTGTTACACCGGTTTCTGTTTCTCCATTCATAATAACACGGGAATACGGATTGCCGCCTCTGTATTTAGGAAGCATAGACGGATGAACATTGATAAAACCGTCTTTTACAGACTCTAAAAGAATCTTGGGAATTTTGTAATTAAACGAACAAACGACCGCAGCATCTATGTCCAGAGAGCGTATAGTTTCGATTAATTGCGGTTCATCAAGTTCATTATAATCTATATAATTAAGTCTTCTTGAAAGAACAAATTGTTTAAAATCATAAAACATATTATGTTCTTTTTTAGGGCCCATAACTCCGACGATATTAACTCCGGCCATCAAAAGACCGTCAAGTCCGATATATGCCATATCAGGGATTCCAACAAAAAGTATTCTTTTTTTGAACAAAGTTCTATTAAACATTAAACTTTAACCTTAATCATATCTTCAAGAATTTTTGCACAATCGCTAACCATGTTAGAACAATGAGCTTTTCTCTCCGGTGACGCCATGTCCATACCGGCAGTTAAAACCCGGCAGCAGGTTGCTTTGTGGCTTTTTTTAAATTCTCCAATAAAATATTTTGCCATTGCCCTTGCTTGGACTTCATTTCCGGCTTTATTATTACGTCCGAACAAGTATCCTAAAATAATTTGTGAACCTGCAATTGCACCGCATAAACAGCCAGAGCTCATCCCGCCGGAGAAAGATGTTGCAACAGATAAAAGTTCTTCCGGAACAAGACCGGCATCGATAGCAGCTTTCACTACGCTTTCTGAACAAGAATAACCATTATTAAAATACTCTGCTGATTTCAACATATCTTAAATCCTCTTTTGATTACTATATTATCATTAAATTATATTTTTAACCAGAGGGGCCCAATTGTTCGATAAAAAATCAAGACAATATATCGGACATTAGTTCGACAAAAACTTAATATTGCTTTTAATGCCGGATAGGAGCAAACTATTTTGCTTGTGTTCTTGGTAATTTGCCATACTGCTGTATTTTTGCTTCATAAAGATGATTATAATATCTTCTAGCATCGCGCGCTCTATATCCAGGATTTGCCTTCTTATTTGCAGCAATCTTAGCCTCAGCCTTATCCAGCATCGCAATAATATCATTTATTGTAAACATGCGTGTGCCATCTACATTACGTTTTTTAAGCAAATAATTGATAAATTTTTTATTATTTCCATTAATCTTCAAATATAAATCCAATGCCTTATTATTAAAGGCCTGTTTTTTTCTTTTACCAACCGTGCGGTCAATTTTTCTTGTATCAGCAACTGATGCAAATATTTCAGGTAGCATGCCTAAACGCATTTTTGTTAAATTTGCAATATATGCCGTTTTTTGCTTATCATATGTTTTGGTAGAAAGCTTGGATGCAATAATTGATAAAACATCTTCTCTTAAATCTGCTTGGGAATTATTGGATATGGTATTTGCAGGCTCAATTATTTTTTTTCTTTCTATAATTGTTTTAGTTGTAGATGCCTTTACTGCTGCAACCGGTAACTGTAATTCTTGCGGCTTAAATTCTGCCGTTTTGGAAAGAGAATATCTAAATATATTATAATAATTTTCTAGATATTTTTTTGTTTTTTTAAATAATGATTCTTTTTTCCCATAACCATATTCTATAGCCTGTTTTCTATATTCTTTTGATGCTTTTGTTTCAAAGAAAGGATTGGTTATTTCATTATTTAACGTTTGAATTCTTTCTTCCCTGTTTGTCTTGGAAATAATATTTTTTGCATTTTCTTTAAAAATATTCAGCTTATTAGAAGGAATGCCTGCTAATATTTCATTAAGTTCAGCTATTGTAAAGTCTCCAGGTTTATGTTTTAAGATATATTTAACAAATTTTTCAGCAGGTTTATTGCTGTCTACTGTATTAAATAATTGTACAAAATCTTTGATAACTGATAAGTTTGTCTCTGTTTTTTTTGATATAAAATTATTATTGTGGAATTTTCTTACAACCATTTGGCGTAAATCAACATTACTATCAGTTGTTGTTTTAATAATATCTAAAACGTACTTATCTCCTCCTGATTTCAATATATCATCTGTTAATAAAAACACTTCGCCTAGCGTAGAAACCATTTCTCCTGCTGGCTCGGTAAAGTTACGATAATATATATCAGTATTTAATATATCAGTATTTGCATATTTCCAGGAATTACGTATTTGTTGCTCCCGGACTTGTTTATCATAAATATTGACGTACTTTTTTGACTGAATCAACAAATCAAGATTTTTAACTGCATCCGGTTCAGCATTATGCAAAATAAGATAAGATTTTATATCCTTATAATTTTTAATATACTGCTTGCAAAAAGGAGACTCTAAAAGCTGTGGTATCAGATCATTGCCGGCAGGATTTTCTCCTCCAAAAATATCTGAGTTAACTCTTCTGACAAATTCTAAACGTTCCTTTTTGTTTTTACTGTTTTTTAGTATTCTTTCAACATTTTGAAAAGAGTCTGCGAAATTACACACTATATACTTATGAATATCTTTCGGGTTCTTTATAAGACTGAAAACTTGATTTACAAGTTTTGAATCTTCTTTCGCATTTTGTTTTCTATAAAAATTATGCTTGTTATAATTTACTGCTAATAGTTCCCAAAACGCCATTCTTTTAGAAGACACGTTGTTTGTTAATCGCATTACATCATGTATATTTTGTGAAAGCATGTCAGCAGTTTCATACTGACATAATCTTCTACGCTGGCTTATTCGCCTTATATTTATACCGGAAAATTGTACATTTGCAGTACTGTTTATTTTATTCATTTTTTTCTCCTTTGCAGTATATAGAAAAACGGTGAATTTTTTTTTTGCTATCTAAATATTATATGCAATAAGTCTGCAAAGTTCTATTAATATTTCAGGATAAATTCCGATTATTAATGTAATAATTGCGGCGCTTACAAGTACAAATTTTTGTGAGAATACGGCTTTCAAGTCCGTTGTGTTTTCATTTTTATCGCATTCCTTAAACAACGGTAAAAGAATTTTTAAATAGTAATACAACGCTACAACTGTTAATAAGAGCAGTGCAAGCAGGAACGGAACAAAAATTAGCCCGGAGTTTGCAATTGCGCTGAATAGGTATATTTTTGCAATAAAGCCTGATGTTATAGGAATTCCGGCAAGAGCAATGATTGATATTGCATAAGCTCCTACAAGTCCGTGATTTTTTGTAAAAAGTCCTTGGAAATCCTCTACATTCATGGAGTTTTTATCTCCGTAAATATTTAAAAAGGCAAAAGCTGCGATATTCATAAACACGTAGCATATTAAATAAAAAATTACGGTAGAGAGGTTATATACAGAAACGAGGCTTGCTGTAAGCAGTGCGTAAGAAGCGTTAGCAGAAGCAGAGCAGGCTAATATAACTTTAACATTTTTTTCTCTTATTGCATACGTATTTGCCCAGAATGCGGTAAATAATGCTGCTATTGCAATTACAAAAGTGAGTTCAAAACTGTTATTCAAAGGAAACACGAGCAGGCGGCAGACAATTGCAAATACTGCTAACTTTGGAACGGTTGATAAAAAGGCAAGTATAGAGGTTTCACTGCCTTTATAAACATCAATAATCCAATTTGCAAACGGAAAAACCGCAAGTTTGGAAATAATTCCCAATATAATCATGATTGATGATATGGAATACATTAAGGATGATTCCTGATTTGTAATAATTTCATAAATATCGGAAAGATTTAAAGAGCCTGTTATGCCGTACATATAAGAGACTCCAAATAAGAATATCCCTGTAGAGACAGCAGAGGTAAGCAAATATTTAAAACTTGCCTCCTTAGAATAATAACCTTTTCTTGCGGCAATCAAGAAATAAGTCGAAAAACTCAAAAGTTCAATTGAGACAAAAAGCGTCAGAAAATCATTTGCGGAAACTATGTTTATTCCGGCAAAAAGAGCCGTTAGAAGTATTGCATAAAAAGTATAAGCATTACCCTTAATGGTTTTAACAAGGTTTCTGGACAGGATTGCCACAAAAAAGCCGCATAAAAGTATCATGAAATCAAATAAAAGAGTATAACTGTCTGACATAATTGAATTTTGGAACCCGAAATACTGCGGCTCTGTCTGCACAGTTGAGAGCAGAACTATAGAAGATACTATTCCCACAGCTGCAACAAGTCTTGCATACCTGTATAATCTGGGGTGCAAAACAATTGATAGTACCAAGAGAAGAATAATAAATCCTCCCAGACACATGTGCGGTAATAAAATATTAAATATATCGTTTAGCATTTTTATCCTCTTATTAAGTTTTATCTTTACAATGAAATTTGATTATTTGACCCCTCCCCCTAACCCCCTCCCACAAGGGGCGGGGGGGATGTGTTCGCTTTTTGTGAGAACTTAGCCGGCTCCATCTGTTCGCTATCCGGACTAATCTCTTTCCCCCTTTACCCCCCGTCCGCAAATCCGCTCCCACACGGAGGTCAATCCGCCGGGGCGGGGGGAGTTCCATGCCTCTTAGTCACTCAGTCACTTAGTCACCTATTCACTTAACCTCCATTCCCTTCACTCCTCACGCCTAAATCATTCCCAAAATCGCCTCCGGATACAAGCCGAAAATAATCAGTCCGGCAAGTACGGCGCCTAAGACTACAAACTCATGTACTGTTATATCATTAATTTTTGCATACTCTTCTTTTCCTTCTCCAAAGAATCCTTTGTGCAAGAATTTCAGCATATAGCAGGAGCTTATTATTAAAAGCGGGAGTGAGAAGAGGGCCGCCATTTTGCTTAGCTCGGACAGTTCCGAATTTAAAGCACCGATAATTGTTAGTATTTCACTTATAAAAGGTGCAAAGAGAGGAACTCCGATTGATGCAAGTACAATTATTACAGAAAACCCGAATAATCTTGGCATATATGCGGCGATTCCGGATAGAGTATTTATGTTTCTATCCTTGCATCTAAGATAAACAATTCCCGCAATCATAAATAATCCGCAAGTTACAAGCGCATGCGCCACCATATGGAATACTGATGCAGAAAAACCAATCTGGTTATAAGCACACATACCGAGAAGGATTAAACCCATATTGGAAATACTTGAATATGCAATAATTCTTTTTATATCCACCTGAGCGTAAGCAACAAGAGCGGTATAAATTATGTTAATAAGTGCAAGAACTGCCAAATACGGCGCAAGCACCCGAAAAGATTCCGGCATGGTTTCGTAATTAAATCTGTAGATTCCGTAAGCTCCGGTTTTGAGCAAAATTCCCGCTAATACCATACTTACAGGAGTCGGTGCATTTGTATGAGCGTCAGGAAGCCAACTGTGCAAAGGTATTATAGGAAGTTTTACTCCAAATCCGATAATCAGGCATATTGCAATCAGGTTTTGGATTGCTGCCGGTATAGGAGAATCAATTATATCAGAAAAACTTGCAGATAAAATTCCGTTGGAAACATAGTTATAATAATGTAAAAGTAGAATACCGAGAAGCATAACCATACTGCCTAAAAACGTAAACAGTACAAATTTTACGGCAGAAGCTTTTGCCTTAGAGCTTTCTTCTTCAGACCTGAATGTCTGCCATCCGCCGATTAAGAAATATGCCGGAATGAGTTCTAATTCCCAGAAAAGGAAGAATACAAACATATCCGCGGATGTAAAAATTCCTAATGTCGCCGACATAAGAAGAAACAGCATTGAATAGTAGAATTTCTGGTTCTCTCTGATGTTAAATTTGCTTGCAATAGAAGCAAGTAAAAATACAAATGATGTCAAAACAGTCAAAATCATTGATACGGAATCGATTTGGAATATAAATTTAATCCCGAGAGATTGAACCCAATCAAGCCCGAAAAAGTGAATTTCGCTAACATAAGGATTTGTTTTGTCAAAACAGGCAAGCATTAAAAGTGTATATAAGAAATGAAAGGTAAATACACCTTTTGAAAACCGTCTGACAATAATTTCATTTTTTGTAAAAAGCGGTGATATTAATAAAAGCGATATCACAAGCGGTAAAAATATTAAAAATGGTATTGATAAAAATGTTTCCATATCTCTCCTTTAAATGAATTGACTTAGAATTAACGTATAAATAACTATAACAAAGCTTATAATAATTGTAACAATAATAAATGCATAGGCGTTATAAGTCTGAACATTTCCGCTTTGCAGACAAATATCATATTTCGAAAACCCTTTTAGAATTTGAGTTGTCAATCTCACTGCTCCGTTCATAACTTTTTCTTCCACAAAACCGATTGTTTTGACAGCGCACTTAGCAATGTATTTTAGCGGCGTGTAGTTTGATAATATTTTTACTTCTATAAAATCTGCCGCACGAGCTATAAAATCATATACAGGCGGAAGAATATTATTGTAAAATTTTTCCAGAAGTTTTGGCGTGTTATGGAATTTTAAAAGCAGATTTTTTGTATATAGAAAATAAACCAGACACCATCCGGCAAGGGCGCACCAGAAAGGTTCGGCGATTTTGTATTCGGCATGTTTTCTAATAAAAAAGTAAAATATTATATTAATCAGAAACAAAAATGCAATCGGAATAAATTTTTCAAACTCGATTTTATTTTCCAATTTTTCATCCTTAATCATAATAAGTGAAAGTCTTATGATATAGAAGGCCGTTAAAAGAGCCGCGATACAAAATACCGGCGCCGTCCATCCGCTCATTTTTGCAAACATAATCTCTTTCGCGACCATGCCGGAGAATAATAATCCTGCAAGGCTTAAACCTCCAAGCAAAAATGTAACATACCCGACAAAAGTATTTTTAATATCAAGGCAAAGAAAAAGCATAGATTTAATAAAAGCGTGCGCAATAAATAATATAATACACGCCTTAACATTTCCCATTCCGAGCGCCCAGAACATAAGTCCCAAATTAGCCGAAGTAGAATATGCAAGAACTTTTTTCGGCTGGGTTTCTATAGAGGCTAAAACCGAGCAAATTATTGCAGTTATCATTCCTGCAAACAGCAGGATTAGAAGAAGGTATTTTTCGAAAATCAGAAACGGAATAAATCTAATCATTAAATAAATCCCTAAGGCGACCATTGTTGCCGAATGCAAAAGAGCACTCACCGGAAGTTTCGCCTCCATTGCATCCTGTAACCACGTATAGAACGGGAATTGTGCAGATTTTACAAGTGCTGCTATTATAAATAAAACACAAATCCCCGCAAAAACAGGAGTCGAAGTGTATGCATACAATAGAGTTGAAATTACGCTCATATCTTCAATCGCAAGTTCTGCAAATGATAGGTTCCCTGCATAATTAAACATAAAATACGAAACTGAAATAATTCCTGCAATCAGCGCTGTATCGCCAAACCGGTTCATCAAAAACACCCTTCTTGATGCTTCCGACTTTTGTTTCGACTTATAATCAAATCCGATAAGCAGATAAGACATTACTCCGACAAGCTCCCAGAATACATACATCTGGAACAGGTTCGGACTGAATAAAAGTCCTGCCATAGAGAAATTAAACATATTCAAATAAGCATAAAATCTATAATTCTTTTCTTCATTTTTCATATATGGAACAGAAAATGCCTGTACCAGAAAACTTATCAAAAATAACACAAGTGCCATTACAAGCGAAATTCTGTCAATATGTATTCCGCACGTGATTGCAAAATTATTGATTTTTATGAATGAAAAATTCTGAACAACCGGTACAGTAAAGTTTACAAGACTCACTGAGGTTAAAACAATCCCGAGAAATGACGAAAGAAGAGTCAATGAATAAATAATTTTCTTATGTACATAAACAGAGAAAAACCTGCCGCCCATGATTATTAAAAATATCCAAAGCGGTAAAAGAAGTATTAAATATATGTTGTTTGGTAGTAGGTTTGTCATTTTGTTTCCTTTTTATTTTAGTGAATAGTGAGTAGTGAATAGTGAATAGTGGTTATAAAATTTTTTAGTTGTATTTTGTTTGGTTAGATTGTTTTAGTGAGTAGTGAAGGGTGGTTATAAATTTATTTAATTGTACCTCGTTCACTTATATTATTTTTTAAACCTCTATTCACTAATCACTAATCACTACTCACTATTCACTACCCTACAACTCCGTATATCTCTCAATGTCATCACTCTCCTTTTTCCTAAACATAAGATAGAAAATATATAAAGCAACCGCAAGTTCTACCGCACCTAATCCGGTATAGAACAGGGTTAAAATACATCCGTCAAGATTTATATTATCCGCAAATACTGCAAAAGTTACGAAATTAATATTAACTCCCAAAAGCATGAATTCAATCGAAATCAGTACTTTTATAACATTTTTTACGATAATAGACCCTGCAAGTCCTATGAGAAACAGGGCTAAACCTATAAATAAATAACTATAAACGCTAACCGCCATTTACGCCCCCCTCTTTCTCAACATTGAAATCCCTGCAATAACAATCGTTAATAGCAGAGAAACCAATTCAAATGCCCAAACATAATTTACAAAAATCCCTTTTGCAAATGCAAGAATGTTATCATAAGCACTTATTTGTTCAAGCCCCGTAAAATTAAATGTATCAGGTTTTACAAGCAAAGAAATCATAACAATGTATATAAACGCTAGTACAAAAATTGCCATGCTTAATAAAAGAATATAAGATACAACACTCTTTTTTCTCACATCCTGCTTATCGCGAGCGTGTTTTCCAAAATTTCCCCTGAACATTATTGAAACCCCGAGTATAATGGGAACCGCTAATCCATATATGGCAGCCTGAATTATAGCATTGTATTCAGAGCCTAGTATATAGAAAAACAACGCGCCTAAAAAGAATACACAAACTGATGCAAGAAGAGAATAAATAACATTTCTTGCAAACAGCGCCGCAAGCGCAAATGCAATAATCATAAAAGATGCAGAATAAAATATTATAGAATTATCAATCATCCGTACCTCCTTTATAGATTAAGTTTAAATCATTTTTATCACTGCTTGCAAGTTCGTATTCTTTTGTTAACTTAATAGCGCCTTTCGGACAATAATAAGCACAGTTTCCGCAAAAAATACATTTTTTTAAATCGAATTTGTAAAAATAAACCTTACCCTCATCATTTTTTCTGTATTCAATAGCGCCTGACGGGCAAACTCTTTTGCAGATTCCGCACCCTACACATCCGTCAACGGACGGCTTGCCCCTGAATGCATCGTTCAAAACTCTTCTTTTTTCAGGATACTCTAAAGTTACCGGTCTTTTAAAAAGATGTTTAAATACCGTCCATAAACCTTCCCACAAAGCTTTAAATTCTTTAATCATGCCAGCTCTCCCATTTTAATCAGGACAGCGATGAAAAGGTTTATGATTGAAAGCGGCAGTAGATAAACCCATGAGAATTTCAACAAATCAAATGCCGCAAGCCTTGGAAGAGTCGCTCTAATCCATATCATTACAAATAGAATAATTCCTGCCTTCAAAAACAGCCAAAAAGCCTGCTCAAAATAGATTAAAAACGAAGAGTTAAATAAATATTTCCCGAAAGGAGAAAGATATCCGCCCAAAAACAGAACGGCAATAAACATTGAATTAGCAAACATCATTGCATATTCTCCGAGGTAAAAAAGCGCAAACCTCATGCCGGAATATTCGGTATTATATCCGCACACAAGTTCGCTTTCTGCCTCCGGCAAATCAAACGGACACCTGTTGAGTTCTGCCAAAATTGAGATAAACATAATAATAAACCCCAATACACAAGGAAACATAAACCAGCCGAAAAACCCCCATTTAGAAAACTGGGCCATAGTTATTCCCGTGAGATTCATAGAAGAAGAGAGTACTGCTATTGACAAAACTACAAAAGTAATTGGAAGTTCATAGCTCAATACCTGCGAAATACTCCGCATAGCTCCCAATAGTGAATATTTATTATTACTTGCCCAGCCGGCTAAAAATATACTTATTACGGGGAAAGCGGCAAGAATTAAATATAAAATAACGTTTGTCTGTGTATTTACAAACGTAAACTCCGCACTGTAAGGAATAATCCCGAGAGCTGTCATTACCGGAATAAATATTATAATCGGCGCAAGATTAAATAAAAACCTGTCAACGCTTTTAGGCGTAATATTTTCTTTACATAAAAGCTTGAAAGCGTCTGCCAGTGTCTGCAAAACTCCCCAGAAACCGACTCTGTTCGGCCCCTTTCTCTGGGTAAAAAATCCTAAAAGTTTTCTCTCTGCAAGCACCAGCACAAGCACAACAACAATTAACGCCGCTGCAATTACGCAAAAAGGGATAATATAAAACGTAATATCGCCAAAAAGTTTTGGAATATTATGCCTCAATAAAAATTCTATATAAAGAAAATAAAGATAATTCATTCTATTTATCCACCTCCGGCAGAATAATATCCAGTGACCCTGCAATTGCAATTGCATCATTTAAGTATTCACCAACCAGAAGTTTTCTAAGAAGGTTAACCGAATAATAAGAGCCCGTCCTCCATTTTAACCTGTAAGGCCTATCATCTCCCAAAGAGCGTACAAAACAAGAAGCAAGCCCTCTAGGAGCTTCTATTTCCGCATAATAATCCCCCTCCGGAAGCTTTAAATTCAAAGGATTAATCAATTTCTGCTCCAATGCCGGAGCCGATTTTAAATACTCAAGAGCCTGATGAATAATATTAACGGACTCTCTCATTTCCATAATTCTTGCCTTGTATCTTGCCCAGCAATCTTTCCCGTCTAATACAACAGCTCCAAAATCAAAACCTTTATACAAATAATCAATGTTTCTTAAATCGTAATTAAGCCCGCTTGCTCTTAAATTAACACCGGTAATTGCATGATTTACAGCAGTATCAAGCTCCAAAACACCTTTTCCCGAAGTCCGCTTCAAAAAAATCGGGTTTTCGGTAATAATTTTTTCATAATCATTTATTTTGTCCGGCAAAACGGAAATAATTTCTTCAACATCTTCAAGATAAGCAATATCTTTCCTCACTCCGCCAAACACAAAGTAATTATACATCATTCTCTGCCCTGTAAGCTTTTCAAAATATCTTAAAATCATCTCCCGTTCTCTAAATGCGTAAAAATACGGTGATATTGCTCCCAAATCCATAAGAAAAGCTCCGACCCACAACAGGTGAGAAGATATTCTGTTGAGTTCAAGCAACATTACCCTTATTGCTCTTACCTTGTCCGGAAGCTCAACCTCAAACGCCTGCTCGACAATTCTGCACAAAAGCTCTGAATAAAAACATCCCGCCAGATAATCAATCCTGTCCACGGTCGGCAGATACTGAATATAACTCATTTTCTCCGCCATTTTTTCCATTCCGCGGTGCAAATATCCGATATCCGGCTCACAGGAGAGAATTTTCTCCCCCTCAAGCTCGAGGATAAGACGCAAAACCCCGTGTGTAGACGGGTGCTGCGGTCCGAGATTAAGTTTAAGCTTCATTGTTGCCGTCATTCCACACCAACCTCGTATCATCCTGAACGTAATCTTTTCTTAGAGGAAATCCCTTCCAATCTTCCGGCATGTAAAGCCTTTTAAGGTTTTCATTTCCCGTAAATTTGACTCCGAATAAATCGTAAATCTCATTCTCATCAGCCTTTGCCGATTCAAAAATATCTGCAATACTTTCAACTTCACCATCAACAGTAATGGATATAAACAAATCCTCTTCATCATCCGTTGAATACATATGATAAATAAGTTCGGTTCTTCCCTCCCCCTTATCATTTGCAATAATTTCTTTCAGCATATTATATGTATAATTGGCCGTCACAAAACCTATAACCCCTCTGAGATTAGATTTAATAATAATTTTATTTCCATCCAGCTCACAATCATTGAATATTCTCTGAAACTCATTCCAATTCATTAAGCACCTCCTTTCACTTCCAGCATCTTATTGTTTTCTTTCAGAGCGGAAGTGTGTGCATTCACAAACTCTTTTCTATGCAAAACCGATTCTTTTTTAATTTTATCCTGTAATTTTCTTATCGCATCAATTAACGCTTCAGGCCTTGGCGGACACATCGGAAGATATATATCAACCGGAATAATCTTATCTATTCCGTTAACAACAGAATAAGAAGTTTCCGCAAACATTCCGCCTCCGCAAGTGCAGGCACCCATTGCAATAACATATTTCGGTTCCGGCATCTGTTCATACAGCATTAAAAGCACCGGCGCCATTTTGTATGTAATAGTTCCCGCGCAAATTAACAAATCAGCCTGCCTCGGAGACCCCCTGAATACTTCAGAGCCGAACCTTGCTATATCATTATCGGAAGCAACTGTCTGCATCATCTCGATTCCGCAGCAAGAGGTCGCAAAAGTCAATGGCCAGAGTGAATTTGCTCTGCTCCAGTTTAAAATATAATCAATTGAAGAAATTATTATATTCACAGCCACCTCAATACTTTTTTCTCTACAGCAAACCAGAGACCGAATAATAGTAAAGCTACAAAAATAAAAGCCTCTATAGCCGCAAACCATCCGAGCATTCCTAAAAATACTGCAAACGGATAAAGAAAAATTGTTTCTATATCAAATATCAAAAATAAAACCGCATAATTAAAATACTTAACATCAAATTCAATTCTTGCGTCAGCTTCCGGCTCAATCCCGCATTCATATGTTGTATCCTTAACCGCGCTTTTTTTTCTGTACTGGCAGATAAACCCCGCTATCACCATCGCTATTGCAAAAAGTGTTGACAGAATTATAAAAACTGATAGGCAAACAAGTTCTTTCACTAAATCAAACCCTCTTAAAATTATTCTACTAAAAAACTTTCTGATATAATAGATATTATTATGTAATATTAAGTTAAATAATATGCGCCAATTGATTAAATTTTTACTAACAATTTTTCTTATATGTATAATAACACCCGCTTATTCAGCAATAAAAGGTGGATTAGAGTATCAAATTCCAATTGATTACTCTAAGCTAAGCGAGAATGAGTTAGAAGAAAAAGCCGGTTTTTACTATAATCTTGCAATGAAAACCGGAAGTTTGAATGACGAAATGACAGCAGCATTGAATTTATACCACATGCTGGCGCATAAAAATCCGGCTAATATTGAATATAAAATCAAACTGGGTACATTATACGACATTATAGGTAAAGATCGTTATGCCAAAGGGTGCTTTTTTGACGCCATTGGTGTTGACAAAAGCAGGCCGGAAGCATTTTTTAGATTAGGGGAATTTTATTACAGACGTGAAATGTACAAAAGAGCATTAAAAATGTATAAAATTGCTTATACAAAGGGCTATACACGCCATTACGAAACTCTGTATAAAATGGGCGACACATATCTAAAACTCGGCGACACCAAAGCCGCTCTAAAATATTTAAAATCAGCCTCAGAAATAAGTCCTAATTCGGAATTAACAGAAAAAATAACAAAAGCAGAAAACGCGGATACACTTAATCAGGAATACTATTCCGACACAAGGATAAGATTGGAAGAATAAATTTCAAGCTTTAACAGCAGCTTAGTAGATTGGATAAAACACAACAAATAAATTGATTGCGTTATTTTTACTATTATAGAATATATTATAAATTACAATGTACTGTTTTATTAAGCAATATAGAATTATGAGTAAATTATAATAAATTGTTGGGTTGCACCCAACCTACGGAACTATAGTATTTGTATAATGCGCAAAAGAGAAGCTTACAAAAAGTTAATGTTGGATACCCCCCCCACAACTAAACCAGGGAATAACTTCCCCTAAACCTATAAACTTCTAAACTCCACAACTCTACCACAAAAGCTAGCAGATACCTTCTCTTAATCTGACAATAGCTCCGCCCCAGGTCATACCTGCACCGAATCCGCAAAGAACTGCGGTTGAGCCGAGTTTAACTTTTCCCTTTTCAACACTTTCTGCAAGAGCAAGCGGGATTGAAGCTGCTGATGTGTTACCATAATACTTAATATTCGTTACAACTTTTTCATCAGAATACCCTAAGCGTTCCTGAACAGCCTGAATAATTCTGATATTTGCCTGATGCGGGATAAGATAATCAATATCTTCAGCCTTCATTCCTGCACCGGTAATAAGATTTTCTACATAGTGAGGAAGAATTTTAGCAACAAAGGCGTAAACCCCTTTACCATTCATTCTTATACCCTTTGGCTTCGGTTCATACTGTTCAACGAGAGGGCAGTTTTTGCCGTCAAAAGAAAGTTCGATTAAATCGCCAATACGTCCGTCTGATTTAATATCAATTGCTATAACATCATCAATGCCATCATCAGAAGCTGTTACAACCATAGCTCCAGCAGCATCACCGAACAGAATTGATGTTGCTCTGTCTTCCCAGTTAACAAGACGGGAATTATTATCCGTTGCAACAATCAAAATCTTTTTATACATTCCTGAGCCGATATAAGCTTTTGCAATACTTAAGCCGTAAATCAAACCTGTGCAGGCTGCAGTGATATCAAAAGCCGGAATCTGGTTTGTAATCCCGAGTCTTGCTTGAATATGGCAGGCTATAGCAGGATATAAATCCGGAGGTGCAGAAGAAGCAGCCAGAATTAAATCAAGTTCTTCCGGCTTAATATTTGCTTTTTCTAAAGCCCTTTGAGCTGCCTCAAAACCTAAATCTACAGCATTCTGTTCGCCTGATACAACTCTTCTTTCTTTTATACCGGTTCTGGTATAAATCCATTCGTCAGATGTATCATACAATTTTGTTAAATCGTCATTTGTAATAACCGTCTCAGGTAAGCTATACCCGACACCGGCAATTTTTAAAGGAATAATATTAGTTCCCATTAATTTCCTTTGCCCCTTTTCTCTGCCCTTATCCTTCTATTGATTCTGAAATCTTGCTGTTAACGCCTGTTTCAACTGCTTCTTTTGCAACTCTTACAGCATTTTTAATAGCGTACGCTCTGCTTCTGCCGTGTGAAATAACAGTTATGCCCTTAACACCAAGAAGCAATGCTCCGCCAAATTCTTCATAGTTGATTTTTTCGTATAT
The DNA here is from genome assembly GCA_944322835.1 of Candidatus Gastranaerophilales bacterium. Taxonomy (GTDB): domain Bacteria; phylum Cyanobacteriota; class Vampirovibrionia; order Gastranaerophilales; family Gastranaerophilaceae; genus CAG-196. The sequence goes on from CALUQF010000005.1 coordinate 23,868, forward strand.
TCTTTTCATAAACGGTTTTGCAAGAAGCCCGATAATCATACCTAAAAAGTCTGATTTAAACTCACTCTTAATCATTTTAAACAACAAAGAAGAAGTTCCTTCCGTAACTTTAAGAACAACATTTCCGACAAAACCATCACAGATAACAACGTCGCAAAGGTTCAAGAATAACTCCCTGCCTTCAATATTACCCATAAAGTTAAATTTTTCTTTTTCTTCTTCCAAAAGATTATATGTATTTTGGGCAAGCTCATTACCTTTACCGGCTTCTTCACCGATATTTAAAACACCGACTCTTGGTCTTTCAATTCCTAAAACATTTTTAGAAAAAGTCATGCCCATAATGGCAAATTGTCTAAGCATTTGCGGAGTACAGTTGCTGTTTGCGCCTGCATCAATAATAACAATTGGTTTTTTCATCGTAGGAAGAGTAACTGCAATTGCCGGCCTGTCAATTCCCGGAATCCTTCCAAGACCAAATAAGCTTGATGCCATAGCAGCTCCGGTAGAGCCTGCTGCAACAAGAGCGTCAGAGCTTCCTGTTGCAACCGAATTTACCGATAATACTATTGAGGAATTTTTCTTTTTACGAATAGCTTGTCCGGGAGCTTCGCCCATTTCAATAATTTCTGATGCGTGAGTTATTTTGATATCAAGAGATTTAACATCAACTCTTACCCTGCGTTTACGGCCGGCCTTGCCGCAGTCTGATAAAAAACCTTCCTGCTGTATTACTTCAAGACAGTGTTCTATTCTATCCTGTTTGCCTACCAGTTCTAACGCTACTCCGTAATCCGCTGCTGCCCATACTGCACCTGCTACTATCTCAAATGGAGCATGGTCACCACCCATTGCATCTATAGCTATTCTTGTCATCTTCCTCTTCCCTTTATTACTTAGATACTAAGCTTCAGGCTTGTCTTCCGTTGTTTCAGCTTCTTCAGCTTTAACTTCTTCTTCTGCCTTTACTTCTTCAACTTTTTCTTCAACTACAGCTTCTTCTGCTTTAGTTTCTTCAACCTTAGCTTCAGCTTTCTTTGTTGATTTTTTAGTCTTTTTAGCTTCTTTTACTTCAGCTTTTGCTTCTTCTGCAAAACCTTCTGCTTTTCTTGAAACAACTTTGCCCTTATATGTTCCGCAAGCTGTACAAACTGTGTGAGTTAAAACCTTTGAACCGCAATTAGGACATGTTGTTAATTCAGGCTTTGTTGCCTTCCAATTTGATCTTCTTTTTCCTTGAGCGCTGTGCCCTGTTCTTTTCTTTGGTACTGCCATTTTTCCTATACCTTTCTATTCTTGAGTACTACTTATATATCGGTTTTATTTATTCTTTTCTATCGGAATATTTTTAAAAATATCCATTCTGCTGTCGTGAGGTTTTATTTCTTCATCTGATACAAATAATCCCTCATTACAATTTATACCACAAACTTTTTTATTTGGTAACTGTAATATTACAGATTGATACAATAAGTCATAAACATCAATTTCTTTTTCTCCGTTCAAATCCGTAATAAACTGTCCTGACTGGAGTTCGACCTCCTGAGCGTATTCATCATAAAGTGAATGTTTTGCAAAAGTTTCATCAATATCAAAATCTAAATCATATTGAAATTTATTGAGACACCTGTCACACTCGAGCGTAATTACTCCTTCTGCGTGTCCTTTTGCTTCTATAAAACCGCCCAGAGACTTAAAATCCAACTCTGCCGTAATCTTGCACCCTTCAAGTTCTTTAATCTCATCATCAAAATCTACATGAAGAGTCTTATCGGGTTCGCGTTCTATATCGTCAATCGAGACTTTAAGCATACGGTTCTTCCTGCAATACCAATCCTGCAATCTGTGTTGATACAAAACAAAGTTTTTTTATCGGTCCAATCGGTTCCTTTTCTACAAGAACCGGAGTCGGGCTTTTCATAAGCTGCTTGAGTTCCGCATATACTGCCTGCGGGTTATCAAAATACATAACAACAGGAGTGGCAGAACCTTTCAAAAACAGAATTACAGCCTGTCTTGTTTTTTGAGGTGTGTTGAATTGCTGAACCATTTTTTCTCCTTTAATTCAGTTTGTAATATAAAAACATTTACCCTCGTATTATAATATAAAAAAGAGAATAGGTGAAGAATAATGATTGAGAATATAAATAAAATTAATGAAATACTCAAAAATGACGGAGTTATAGCTTATGTAACAGATACTGTCTGGGGGCTGGGCTGCCTTCCATCAAGCGAAAAAGCTGTAAAGAAGATTTATGAAATTAAACATAGAGACGGTAAAAAGCCTTTAATTTTGATGAGTGACGAGTTTTATAACCTTTTTGAATATTTAAAACAGCCAGTTGAAAAAGAGGCACAAAAATTAATCAAAAAATTTTTCCCCGGAGCTTTAACACTTGTTCTTGAAAAATCAGAAAAAACTCCCGATTATATAACCTCTTCTCTTCCGACAGTCGGAGTGCGGATTCCGGATAATAAAATTTTTGCTGAGATTTGCAGAAATATAGAAGGCAGGGTTCTTGCGACAACAAGCGCAAATCTTTCGGGCGAGCCGCCGGCTTTGAGTTATGAAGAAGCCCTAAAATATGTAGGAGACAAGGTGGATCTGGTAATCCCCGACTACGGGTTTGAAGCTAAAGGAAAAGCTTCAACTGTTGCAGGATTTAAAGACGGCAAAACCATAATTTTCAGGCAAGGTGAAATCGAAATTAATTAACTTTTAAACTTTTAAAAAAACATCAGTATATGCACATTTACGTTTTACCCTCCCATGGGTTTTACTTGAAAATTCCGTAGAAAAAGTTTATAATATCCGTATAATGTTCGGAGATAAAATGGAATACATATACGAAAATCCTGATTGGCACAGCTTTAGATGGTGCGGAGATAAAATCCAAAAATTACTTTTTGATATCAAAAAAGCTCAAGGATATCTGTTTGGGAAAATGGATTCTCTGGGGTTTGATATAAAAAATAACGCTCTTTTACAGGTTTTAACCGAAAATATTATAAAATCATCAGAAATTGAAGGACAGTTTTTGGATAAACATCTTGTCCGCTCATCTGTTGCAAGACGCCTCGGAATAGATATTGGCGGAGAAACAGGCGTTTCTGGAGATATTGAAGGTGTTGTTGAGATGATGCTTGATGCTACACAAGATTATTCTAAAGAAATGTCTAAAGAACGGATAATAGGCTGGCACGCGTCACTTTTCCCAACTGGCTACAGCGGAATGTATAAAATCAATGTCGGAAACTATAGAATAGATGAGCTTGGCCCAATGCAAGTTGTTTCAGGTTATACAGGAAAAGAAAAAGTCCACTACGAAGCTCCACGTGCTGAATTACTGGAAAAAGAAATGAATGAGCTTATCAGTTATATTAATACAGAAAAAGAAACAGACTATCTGATTCAAGCAGGGATTGTTCATTTATGGTTTGTAATTCTTCACCCCTTTGATGACGGCAACGGAAGAATTGCAAGAGCTTTGACCGATATGATTCTGTCAAGAAGTGATGATAGTAAGTTCCGATTCTATTCTATGTCGGTCCAAATCCAAAAAAATAGAAAGAATTATTATGAGATTTTAGAAAAGACCCAGAAAGGCTCAATGGATATAACAAATTGGCTTGTATGGTTTTTAGAGAATCTTTTGGCTGCAATTAAATCAAGCGGAGAAATTACAGATAAAGTTTTACAAAAAGCAGAATTTTGGCAGAAACACGCAAATACTGTCTTTAATGAAAGACAGATAAAAGTTTTAAACAGGTTTCTGGAAAATTTTGAGGGAAATCTTACAACAACGAAATGGGCTAAAATGTGCAATTGTTCGCAGGATACAGCTAATTTAGATATTAATGATTTAATTAACAAAAAAATATTAAATAAAGCCGGCAAAGGTCGGGCTACACACTACCTTTTAAGAAAATAATATGTGCCCTTAATTAATTTGACAGGCTCGCAAGCAGTAATTAGCAGAAAAACCTAAGCATTGCGTTCAATTTTCATTTCAGGAATATTGATATTACCATTAGAATAACTGTTTAGCGCTTTTCCAATGTTGTGTATTACAAACCCGGTATCATTTGCTTCTATGCTTACAGAATTTGGTGCAGTATTACCTGCAGCTGATGCATTTTGCTCGCAGTATTCCATATATTCATCATAAGAGCCCGCATCTTTTTCAAGCATTGCATCAACCTTGTTCTGCACTGTCTGAATCTGCTCTTCTTCAGTATTTATATTATTTTCTTCACAATACTTCTGGTATTCTTCCATCGTAACAATACCGTCTTTATCCAAATCCATTTCTTCATTATAATTTGGATCCCCTTCTTTGGCGTAAACAGCAGGCTTACTATTCTGCTGGGGTACAACGCTATTATTGGAAGCCATTCCGGAAGCACTCTGAATTAATTGCAAATTAAGTGATAAATTAGCTGTCATAAAAAAATCTCATTCAAACCGACATTTAAATTATAACCTATTTTTTGAAGTTTTCAAGTCAAGGCCGGAGAAATCTGCAGATTTCTCCGGCCTGAAACTTATTTTAATTCACTTTCAATCCTGGCTAAAACTTCATCAAGTTTTGAAGCGTCTTTCACACCGCCCTGTGCAAAATTAGGACGTCCGCCGCCGTTTGCACCTGTTGCGCGGGCTATTTCTCCGACCAGTTTGCCGGCATTAACGCCTTTTTTAACAAAGCCTTCAGTTACTTTGGCTATAACCATTCTTTCATTTGCTAAGATGATTATGCTTTCGCCTAATTTTGATGCAAGCATTTCTATACCTGCTTTTACGGCATCTGCGTCAAAGTTTTCGATTTTGGAAATAAACATTTTTCCGCCTTCGATTTCCTGAGCTTTAGAGATAAATGTTGCAAATTTACCCCTTGCCATATCAGCCTTGGTTTGTTCAAGCTCTTTTAACAAAGCTTTATTTTCTTCCGCCAGTTTATCAACACGCTCGATTACTTCTTCTGTATGAACCTTAAAACGCGCTTCTAAAATATCGGAAATCTTAGCTTTTTTGTTCAAATAATCAATTGCAGCCTTTGAAACCACAAGCTCTATTCTTCTTGTACCTGCTGAAATTGCACCTTCTGATACAATTTTTACAACTCTCAAGTCGCCTGTGTTTTTCGCGTGTGTTCCTGCGCAAAATTCCATTGAAATAACTTCATGCGCTTCATGGTGATGATGTCCTTTGCATTTATCACCGCCGCATCTGCATTTTTTCTGACCGCCGATTGAAACTACACGGACTTCATCTTCATATTTTTCGCCAAATAAAGCAGTTGCGCCGGTAAGCTTAGCTTCTTCAATACCCATAACCTCTGTCTGTACCGGAAGTTTTTCGGCAATCCATTCGTTCATAATATCTTCTGTTTTCTGAACCTCATCAGGAGTCATAGCGCGTGAGAAGGTAAAGTCGAATCTCATACGGTTTTCTTCAACCTGAGAACCTGCCTGTTTAACTTCATCACCAAGAACCTTGATTAAAGCTGCTTGCAGGAGGTGAGCAGATGTATGGTGAACTCTGATTTCTGCACGGCGTTTAGAATCAATTTGTGCGATAACCTCATCTCCGATATTAATTTCACCGTTCAAAATCTGACATCTGTGAACAAATAAATGGTTTACCTTGAATGTAGTTAAAACATCGAGTTTCATATTATCATTAAATATAATACCGCTATCACCTATCTGTCCGCCGCATTCTGCATAGAATGGGGTTCTGTCTAATACAACATCAACGAATCCTTCGCCTTCAATTGTTGCAAGAATTTTTGCAGTGCATACATCTTCTTCGTACCCGACAAAATCAGTTGAACCGACTTCATCTTCCACTTTTGCATACTTAATATCACCTGTTACGGAAATCTTCGCAGCAGCTGCTTTTGCGCGGTCTTTTTGTTCCTGCATTGCAGCTTTAAACCCTTCTTCATCAACATTTAATCCGTTTTCCGATGCAATTTCTTTTGTTAATTCAAACGGAAAACCGTATGTGTCATAAAGCTTGAAAGCACTTTCTCCATCAATATCTTTCTTATCCGCAATAAACTCGTCAAGCATTTTGTACCCTCTATCAAGAGTTTTAGCAAAACGTTCTTCTTCCTTCTTTATTACATCAATAACTTTTGCCTTATTTTTAACCAGCTCAGGATAAGCTTCGCCGTACATTTCAACAACTGTATCCACGAGTTTGTAAAGGAACGGAAGCTCCATACCCAGAATTTTTCCGTGGCGGAGAGCTCTTCTTAAAATCATTCTAAGAACATAACTTCTTCCCTCATTTCCCGGGATTACTCCGTCAGAGATAAGGAATGTAACACATCTTGCATGGTCTGTTATTATTCTTAGAGAAATATCTGTTTTTTCACTAGCCTCCCTCGCCCCCTGCGGGAGAGGGTCGGGGTGAGGGGTTTTAGAATAAGGAACGCCGCTCATCTCGGAAACCTTATCCAAAATCGGCTTCAAAAGATCTGTCTCAAAAGTTGAAGCAACCCCCTGACAAACCATTGTAATACGCTCTAAACCCATACCTGTATCAACATTTTTCTTCTCTAAAGGAGACTGGTTTCCTTCTTCGTCCTGATAAAGTTCAGTAAAAACAAGATTCCAAATCTCAACCCATCTGTCGCACTCGCAAGTATCAATTCCGCAATTATCCGAACATTTGTACTGCTCGCCTAAATCATAATGGATTTCAGAGCAAGGCCCGCAAGAGCCTGATGCACCAGGAGGGCCCCAGAAATTGTCCTTTTTACCTTTTCTTTTTATTCTTTCGGCAGGAACACCTATACTTCTCCAGATATCATAAGCTTCGTCATCTGTTTCAAAAATAGTAATCCAGAGTCTGTCTTTGTCTAATTTTAAAACCTCTGTTACAAACTCCCAAGCCCAGGGAATAACCTCTTTTTTATAATAATCGCCAAAAGAGAAATTCCCCAGCATTTCAAAAAACGTATGATGTCTTGGAGTTCTTCCAACGTTTTCTATATCAGAATCCTTACCGCCCGCTCTTGCGCATTTCTGGCAAGAAGTTGCTCTTGCCGGTTCATAAGGACATTTCTGTATCCCTAAAAATATCGGCAAAAATTGAAGCATGCCAGCTGTTGTCAATAATACTGTCGGATTATCCGGCACAAGGCTCGAACTCTCAACTATGGTATGCTGATGTTTATCTTTGAAATAATCTAAATATAATTTTCTAATCTCATTTCCTTTTAGCATATAATTAATCCCTTCAAAATGTATTACTGAATTAATTATATCTCAAAAAAAAAGGGGGGCGGAATAAAATTCCGCCCCCTCATTTTTAATAAAAGTTATTGTTGGGCAGAGACCAACCGACTAAGCCTGCAATACATCAAACCTGTAATTCCGCGCCCTGTCATTGCGAGAGCGATTAGCTCGAAGCAATCCAGCTGGTTATTAACTATATTATTTTTAATAAAAAGTAGGTTGGGTGAAACCCAACAATAACATGTGGAAATTAATGAATTGACACCTCACCCCAGCCCTCTCCTGTAAGGAGAGGGAGCTTGCCACGCCTGGCGCTCCGCCTACCTCTCTCCAAGGGGAAGCGGATTTGCGAACGGACGGGGAGAAATGGGGTCAATTTAGTAGTCTGGATTGCGAGCAGATAGAGCCGGCTAAGAATTTTTTGTTGGACTGAAAGCCCAACCTACGCCTCTTTAAACCTGTAATTCCGCGCCCTGTCATTGCGAGAGCGATTAGCTCGAAGCAATCCAGCTGGTTATTAACTATATTATTTTTAAAGATAAGAAAAAGTATTAGCAATAGAAATCCGGTATGACAAATATCATACCGGATTTCTGTACCTTTATAAAATATCAAACTATTTGCTAAACTATTTGCTGAAATATCTTGCAAGCAAGCCGTCAAAACCGCGTCCGTGGCGAGCTTCGTCTTTTGCCATTTCATGAACTGTATCGTGAATAGCATCAAGACCTAAAGCTTTTGCCTTTTTAGCGATATCCATTTTGCCTGAGCAAGCGCCGAATTCAGCTTCTGCACGTAATTCAAGATTTTTCTTAGTAGAATTTGTAACAACTTCTCCTAACAATTCTGCAAATCTTGAAGCGTGATCAGCTTCTTCAAAAGCGTATCTCTTGAATGCTTCTGCAATTTCAGGATAACCTTCTCTGTCAGCCTGTCTTGCCATTGCAATATACAT
>CALUQF010000006.1 GCA_944322835.1 Candidatus Gastranaerophilales bacterium
AGTATATTTCGCAAATATTTTTGAAACAAAATGGGAAATTAACGAAGCAAACCTCTTATCATTGAAAAGATATGTTATAACTAAAGCTGATTACAATTTGTATACAAAATCTATTGATATCATTGAGCAAACTATACACAATATACCTAAAGCAATTATAACAACATTAAAAGCTATAAAAAACAATGCAAAACCTATAAAAGTAATAGAAACACTATTACCATCGCATATTATAGTTCAAAATCTTGATATACTGTTAAAGAATATTGAACACTATGAGCTTAAGATTAAAACCGGTCAAAAAGCACAGAATAATAATTTAGGTTATCTAATAGTTGATTTAAATAATAACAAACATGCTGTTATACGATTTGATGAAAATAATATCATTCACGAAATTAGGTTTGAAAAAATTGAGAATGGAAAGGTTGATGTGATACAAAAATTCACTGGCTGTGACATGGAAAAATGCAAGTTGAAAAATTTTTCCGGAATATTGTATTAAAATATCTTTGATTCTCTGAAAACATGCTATAGTTAGCTTGCACCCTACAAAAACTCCAAGAGATTCTTCGAGCGCTTATGGGCCCTTCACAATTGTCCAAGATAAATTTTAAGAGTAAAAAATACTGGCTGTACATGATCCCTCCCCGAAATCAAAGATTTCGGTTCTCCCTCAAGGGGCGGGTAGGCTCCACGCCTTGCATAGCGCTGCCCCCGCCCACTGCGGGAGCAGATTTGCGGACGGACGGGAGTCCGGATAGCGAACAGATGGAGCCGGCTAAGCCGAGTAGGTTTAAAGGCGGAACTCCGTGAGCGTGGAGCAAATCCAAGACAGAGGGTAGAATTTCAAGTTGAGCATCAGCGAAACTTAGAAATTCGGGTGCGGGGGGGCAGTCCCGCTAGGGTCATGCAGGATATGAAGTTTTAATTTAACTTTAACCCCCTTGCAAAGCTCCATAATAATTTGTTATAAATGCTGCGAAGCACCTTCTTAGTCTTTGTTCCAACAAGTTGCCCCCTCACCGCAGCCGTAGTTTTCGGCACAGACTCAAACTCAGCTGCTCCTCTCCCGCAGGGAGAGGGAATTTTATAGATGGGCTTCTTTTTGTATGAAAAATATGTTATAATTAGTTTAAGAATAAGAAGCGAGGATTTATATGTTTAAAAAAGGTTTTACACTTCAAGAATTACTTATAACAATTGGCATAATTGGTATTGTTGCGGCCATCGTTGCCCCGGGAATAGTTGGTATGATGCCGGACCAAAAGAAAATGATGTATATGAAGGCGTATAATACGCTAACGACGCTAACAAATGAAATCTTAGATGATCCAAGTCTGTATTGGACTACATACGATAATGATGGTGAACCAAATTGTTCAGGTATGTATTGCAGGGAACGCCCCACAGTGGAACCGTATAATGATGCTGCTTATGAAGATAATAACAAATTCCCTATGATATTTGCAAGTAAAGTGAATTTGATAGGGGAAGCTGCTTCTGATGGTAATGGTGATAGGGTAAATACTGTAACTTTTACAACTACTGATGGAATAGAATGGTCTTTCACTACATATGATGGGCGTGAAACACCTTTAGATGGGGCTCAAAACTGGAATGAATATCCAGGAAACTCATATTATTATGCAGAGGTGGAAATAAATCTTGAGCCAGATAATGATGATAATAACTGTCTATACAGTAATAATTGTACTAACCCCAATTTATTTTCATTTGTAGTTGATAATGAAGGAGGTGTTAGTGCTATAGATGCTTTAGGGCGGGCTTATTTACAAAATCCTACTGATATGCACTCTGCAAGCAAAGATAAAGAAATAGCTGATGAAATCTTAGCAGAAAATAATAATGATGCAGCAGAAGCAGAAGAAGATGTGGCTAACTAAAAACATCGGCCGTATTCTGTAGGGTGCATCCTGCGAAAAACTAATTATTAATAAAAAACGCGAAACCTTATTCATATTCCATTTGCATGTCATTATATACTGCTAAGACATAAAACCGCCCCCTCACCCGAATTTCTAAGTTTCGCTCACGCTCAACTTGAAATTCTACCCTCTCCCGTAGGGCGAGGGGTAGCTTGTAAGGTGCAATTTTTTGCACCATCATTGATAATAACTCTACCAAATTTTCATAAATATTTAAATTGTAAATAAAATAAAACCAAAAAAGGTGCAATAAATTGCACCCTACAAAAATTAATTATTAATAAAACACACAATTTTATTTATAATTATGTTATCCGTGCGGTGTGATAAATTGTAACATTCTTGATAACAAACATTTGAATTGTATAAAAAACAAAAACATTTATTACCGTTTCCCTATTTGAAAATATTCAAACCCCTCCAGATTAAATGAGTTATACTGATTACGTCCGTCAAAGATAACCGGCGTCTTTAACAATGTTTTGATTTTTGCAAAATCAGGAGTTCTAAATTCATTCCATTCAGTAAGTAGAATAAGCGCATCAGCTTCTTTTAATGCATCATATGCGTTACTTGAATATACAATTTTATCACCAAATATTTGTTTTGCAGTATCCATAGCTTTGGGATCGTATGCATTAACCTGAGCACCAAGTGACAAAAGGCGGTTTATAACTGTAATAGACGGTGCTTCTCTCATATCGTTAGTTTTTGGTTTAAATGCCAGCCCCCAGATAGCAAATCTGCGGCCGGATAGTTCTCCAAAATATTTTATAATTTTCTGTATAAAATGTTCCCTCTGGTATTTATTTAATTTATCAGCTGATTTTATGATATCACATGGCGTATTATACTCCTCTGCAGTATTAATCAACGCTTTAACATCTTTGGGGAAACAACTCCCTCCATAACCGATTCCAGGATATAAAAACTTTGTTCCAATCCTTGAATCAGCACACATGCCTAATCTGACTAAATTAGCATCAGCTCCTACTGCCTCACAAATATTTGCTATTTCATTAGCATAAGATATCTTAACTGCTAAAAAAGAATTAGAAGCATATTTTACCATTTCTGCAGATTTTTCATCCATTGTTATTATTGGATGCTGGTTTCTTACAAACTGTGAATACAGGTCTACCATAATATTTTTAGCTCTTTCAGAGCTTGTACCTATTATTACTCTATCCGGGCGTAAAAAGTCGTCTACTGCTGCGCCCTGCTTTAGAAATTCCGGATTGGAAACCACATCGAATGGATGTGATGTTTGTGATTTAATAATCTCTTTTACTTTCTCTGCAGTACCAACCGGAACTGTAGATTTATCCACTATTATCTTATATTCATTAATAGACTTACCAATATCTTCTGCAACCTTAAATACATATTGCATATCAGCAGAGCCATCTTCATCTTGAGGCGTACCAACGGCAATAAAACAAATTAAAGAATTTTTGACTGCAAAATCGATATCCGAAGTAAATGAAAGTCTTTTTTCTTTTACATTTGATTCAATTAGCTCTTCCAAACCCGGCTCAAATATCGGAATAATACCATTTTTTAGCTTCTCAAGTTTTTCAAGGTTATTATCAACACATATTACATCATTTCCCATTTCTGCAAAGCAAGCGCCTGCAACAAGTCCTACATATCCGGTCCCGATTACACATATTTTCATTTATATAAGCTCCTTAAAATATTCTATCGTTTTTAATAAGCCTTCTTCAATATTAACCTTAGGCTCCCATCCGAGTTTTTCTTTAGCAAGCGTAATATCAGGCTTTCTTTGAGTCGGATCATCAGATGGAAGAGGTTTATATATGATATTTGATTTAGAATTGGTAAGTTCAATAATTAATTTTGCAAAATCAAGAATTGTCCGCTCTGAAGGGTTACCTAAGTTTACAGGACCGATAAAAGAAGGATTTTCCATCATTTTTATCATGCCGGTGACTAAATCATCGACATAGCAGAACGAGCGGGTTTGCGAGCCGTCACCGTAAATAGTAATATCTTCACCTTTAAGCGCTTGTAATATAAAATTAGATACTACACGTCCGTCGTCAGGATCCATATTTGGCCCGTATGTGTTAAAAATTCTTACAATCCTTATATCAACGTTATTTTGCCTATAGTAATCCATCATTAATGTTTCAGCACATCGTTTCCCCTCATCATAACAGCTTCTTATCCCGATTGGATTAACATTTCCCCAATAATCCTCTCTCTGCGGGTGGACTTTCGGATCGCCGTATACTTCGCTAGTAGAAGCTTGTAATATTCTTGCCTTACAGCGCTTTGCAAGTCCTAACATATTAATCATGCCAAGAACAGATGTTTTAATAGTCTTAATAGCATTGTACTGGTAATGAGGCGGGCTTGCAGGACAAGCTAAATTATAGATATAATCAACTTCTGCAAAATATTCTTTCGTAATATCATGCCGTACAAGTTCAAAATTCTTATTTTCTAAATAGGAATAAATGTTTCTCTTAGAGCCGGTAAAAAAGTTATCAAGACAAATAACTTCATTGCCCATCTCCAACAATCGTCTACACAAATGTGAGCCAATAAATCCGGCTCCGCCTGTTACTAATATTCTTTTCATTACTCACCTCTTATTTTATTCTAGCATAAAATAGTTAAGTTTTATTAAAAAAAACTTTATTTAAGCTGATTTTTTGTTTACACTGTACGTGTATGGATAAGGAGGGCAAATTATGCCAAAGTTTAATTTAATGTCGTACATAATGCCGCCGGAGGATAAAATGTTCTTTACATTATTTCAGAATAGCGCGGAAATTTGTAAAGAGACAGCAATCATTTATGATGAAATTATGAAGAGCGGATTTTCCCCGGAAAAAAAAGAAAAGCTGCTGAAGTATAAGAAAAAAGGGTCGATTGCGATTAGGCTTACTTTAAAACAATTAAACAAAAGTTTTATTACCCCGCTCGAGAGAGAAGACATTCAGTATATTGCAGTTACATTAAATAAGATTAATAAAAGAATTATAAAAGCCTGTTTGAATTTAGAGGTGTATAGATTAACAAAATACACTGACGAAATGAAAGAACAGGCTTTAACTTTGGTTAGAGCTGCTGAAATGCTTGGAGATATAATCAAAAATCTTAAGAAAGTCAGCAATGTTGAATTAATGACAGAGTTGAACATTGAAATGAAAAAGCTGGAAACATATGGTGACGAGGTACACAGAAAGGCAATGTTCGACTTATTTTCCGGCAAATATGAAGCTTTGGAAGTTATTAAACTAAGAGATATTTATAAAGAGATTGAAAATGCTCTTGATGCCTGCTTTCACGTGTCTGATACAGTCTTGAACGTAGCATTGAAGCAGAGTTAGGAATTAAGAATATGAGTATTACAATATTATTATTAATAGCCGTTGTAGCAATAGCTCTCGTTTTTGAATTCATAAACGGATTCCACGATTGTGCAAATGCGATTGCGACTGTTGTTTCTACAAAAGTTTTGGCTCCTAAGCAGGCGGTATTATTTGGAGCGACTCTGGAATTTATCGGGGCTTTAACCGGAACGCATGTTGCGAAGACCATTGGCTCAGGGATTGTTAATTCAGAGATGATAACTTTGACTGTAATCTTTTGTGCTCTCCTTGCCGCTGTATTGTGGAATCTTTTTACCTGGTATTTAGGACTTCCTTCAAGCTCATCACATGCATTAATCGGCGGTTTGCTCGGGGCTACTATTGTGAAAGCTGGAGTTAGCGCAGTACATTTTACAACACTTATGGACAAGGTTATAGTCCCTATGTTTACATCTCCAATGCTGGGATTTTGTACAGGTTTTATGCTTATGCTTTTGCTTATAAGAATTTTTTACAGAGCAAATCCGCAATCTGTAAATAACAAATTTAGGAAATTGCAGCTTTTATCTTCTGGTTTAATGGCATTAAGCCACGGCTCAAATGATGCACAAAAAACAATGGGGATAATTACACTGGCGCTTTTAGCCGGCGGAGTTTTGCATAAGGCTCCGAACGGGGATTTTGAAATTCCTTTATTTGTTATTATCATATGTGCCTTTATGATGGCAGCCGGTACCATGAACGGTGGCTGGAAGATTATTAAAACAATGGGCCATAAAATTATTAAATTAAAGCCTATTCACGGTTTTGCGGCTGAAACTTCGGCAGCAGGTCTAATTTTGACAGCTTCACATTTTGGAATTCCTCTAAGTACAACGCACGTAATTTCAACTGCTATTATGGGTGTAGGCTCAACATTCCACGCGCACGCCGTTAAATGGAGAATTGTTGGAAATATAGTTACTGCCTGGGTGCTTACGATTCCTGCGTGTATGATTTTATCATCGGTAATTTATTATTTAATATATAAGATTGTATAAAAGGAGGCGTTGAACAAAAATCGTTCAACCCTCAATTTTAACATTTACAAAGTATGTAAGTTCGATTTACTAACCCAACAATATTTTTTTTCAAGGGATTCTTCAGTCGCTTCCGCTCCTTCAGAATGACGCCAAACTGGGAAGTGAGACTTACAGACCGTTTTCATTTACCCCTAGAATGACGCCAAACTGGGAAGTGAGACTCACGGCCATTTACATTTACCCCCACAACTGTCCAAGATAAATTTTAGGAATAAAAAATACTAATCCAAATTTGTATATGCCCCCTCCCTCGAAATCAAAAATTTCGACCCTGTCTCGATATACTACCTAACAATCCCAACACATTCTCAGCCTTCATATTCCTTGAAGCCGACATCAAAGTTGCGCTTGCCTGTTGAAGAATCTGGTATTTGATATAATTGGAGGACTCCTCTGCGATATCACTATCATGCATGGTCGAACGGAATGAGATCATATTTTCAAGCTTTGAAGATTGAGCCTCTAAAACGCTCTCCAGACGATTGATGGTTGTTCCAATATTCAATAATTGCTCATCAACCGTTTTTAGCATATCATCAATTAATTCTAAGCTATCTCGAGCACTTTCTGAACTCGAAAAATCTACACTAAAATCAAACAAGTTAAAACTTATTTGGGTACTTATGTACTTATTAGAGCCCGAGCCAATATCTACCTTTATATTCGCCTCAAACGGACGAGGGGTTATATCAACAGCATTTGTATATTGAGTGTTATTACCATTATCGATTAAGGTATTTCTAGTCCCGCCTTCACCATCTATTGTGTTGTTATTACCATTGGAGACCATGAAGCTATCATTGGAATCACCGCCATTTGCAATATTATTATCGCCAGTGATACGGATATCATCTATACCCGATCCAGTTTGGATTGTGTTGTTATCGCCGCGAACTTAGACTTCTTTGTTACCGTTCGTTGTGGTGTAACTATTTCCGTCACCGCGGATTACGATGCTGTTTTCACCGTTATTTGTGGTTATTGTATTGTTGTTACCGTAGATATTTATATCATCAAAGGCATTGTCTAGAGTTATGTTATTTGAATCTCCTTGGACACCAAGGGTATTGTTTCCGCTTCCGCCTGTTATTGTGTTTGTTGAGCCGGTTACAGTGAGCGTATTGTTGCCGTCTCCTAAAGAAATTGTGTTTCCGCTACCGCTTGAGAGAAGGGTGTTGTTACCATCATCTGCGGTTACGGTATTGTTTGAGCCGCTGATATTTAGTCTATTGTTACCGGAGCCCGCTTGGATATTGGTATTGTTATCGGTTGTGATATTGAAGATATCGTCACCGGCTCCGCCATTAACTTCTAAGTTAGTGGAGTTGTTTAAGGTTATGGTATCATTACCGAGGCCGCCTATTAAAGAATTGTTCGCGCTATTCATAATCAAGGTGTCGTTACCGTTTTGACCATTGATTACATTGTTGCTGCCTTGCTCGACTGTGATTCGGTCGGAGAGGTTACTGCCGTTGATTACGTTATTATCACCACGGATATTCAAGACTGCTGACTCATTAGAATCGGCGCTGACTGTAAAAGAGGAGCCATTCAGGGTAATTACTCCGGTATTGGGATTAAGAGAATATTGCAGGGTATTGCTGCCTGATAGATTATTTGTGACGCTGTAGGTTTTGCCATTCAGGGTAAAGGTCTTGGTTTCACCCTGATAGGTAAACGAAAGGCCGCCGGCGTTCGGGTCACGGTTTACGTTACTCATGCTGGTTCAGGAGCCATTGTCGATATAGTAATTATTATCAGTTCCGCCGTCGATTATGTTATTATCTCCGTCGATTACAAAATAATCATCGCCGCTCCCGCCGAGAACAGTGTTATTATCACCGTTTATATAGAAGGTATCATTCCCGCTTGAACCTGATATACTAGCATTATCGGTATTAATGTTATAAACATTATTTCCACCATTAAGCACCCTGTTTGGAGCATTAACATTTGTAGTCGTAAGAGTATCATCACCATCTTCGGCATACACACTTGTATAATTATTTCTGACTACAATATCATCGTTCCCGGCTCCAGCATGAAGAGTAATATCAATTCCGTTCAGATCAGCTGTATCGTCACCACCATTTGTATTAATAGTAGAACCTGAAGCAAAAACATATACTGTGTCATTAAAATCTCCAGTAGAAACCTCCATATCATATCCATATATATTAAGGTTATGCTCCTTATTTGTTTCTCCTACCACATTAAACTGGTGACCAATCATAGAAATAGCACCGGATACCGTATTATATGAATAAAGAAAAGTATTCTCACCAGATAAATTATTTGTTATTGTATAATCTATACCATTAATGGTTATTACTTTTGTCTCTCCGGCAGCTAAAGTAAGAGATTCACTATTATCAGCGGCTCCAAAACCAGACACCATTAGATTAACATTATTACCTGAATTTAAAACATTATTGCCGGAACTATCATAAATACTTGTATACGAGGCACTAGAAGCATTTACAACATCATCACCCTCACCACCATTGACAATTAAACTGTTACCGCCATAAATATTAAAAATATCATCTCCTCCAGAGCCGGTTATAGTTGCTACTTGAGTCGTTATAGAGTTATAAATATTCAAAACATCATTCCCGTTACCACCATCATAGGTAATACCATAAGTTGCCGTAGCAATATTAAGAATGTCATCCCCATCATTCCCATACATAGTGCCAGACGCACGAGATCCGGTTGAGGAAGTCAAAATATCATTCCCACTCCCTCCATAAAGAGCACCACTTTGACCTGTCATTGTAAGTTCATCATCTCCACCTTGACCATAAAAACGATTACTCAACGAAGATGCGTTAAAATCTTGAATCTTGTCATTCAGATCTCCACCGTAAACATAATTATAAGAACCATTGATAATTAAGTTATGCTCTACATCACTCTGGCCGGTAATTGTAAAATAACCACCCAGAAAAGTAATTTCACCTGTTACAGTATCTTTTGAATAGGATAAAGAATTAGCTCTTGCATTACGATTGGTAATAGTATATTCTACTCCATCAATGTTTATTGTCTTACTCTCATTAGCACTAAAATCCACAGCGCCTTCTATTGTGTCATTACTCAAAGGAAAGACAGGAGACGAAGAAGCTAATGTATTATCTTCCTCGTCCACTGCTGGCGTAAATGCCGCAGGAGATGATTGTGTATCGTTATTCGTTTTTTTAGGATATATTTCTCCTGCATTTGTAACTCTTGCTGACGCCGATAAACGATTCAAAGATGTCGTTACAATATCTTCGTTTCTCGGCGTTTCGTATAAATTCATTCCGTTATATTGTATCGTATCACGGATACGCGCGATCTCAGCGATTATCTCATCAGCTTCTGCTTGCATTGACTCACGCTCATCTGCGCCATAACTACCATTTGATGTCTGTTGTGCTAAAGCCCTCAATCTCTCCAACAAGCCCTGTATCTCTTCAAGGCCACCCTAAGCCGTCTGAAGCATAGCTATCCCATCTTCCGTGTTTTGCTGAACCTGAAGCATCGAACTTATCTTAGTATTCAAATCCGTAATAATTGAATAACCAGCCGCATTGTCTTTAGCGTGATTAACCTTATATCCAGAAGTCATTCGCTCAATAGCAAGACTCAACCCCTGGATATTCTCACCCAAGGTGCGCTGAAGTATAATATCGCCCACATCACTTCCGAAGGTTATCATACTATGATCACCTCCAAAACGCTACAAAAACGGCAACTAGAGAGAGCCCCCCCCCCCCCGAACAGCCCAAATGTAGACCCCGCAAGGCGTACAACTATATCATATATCTTATCCCTGATTTTGAATATAATGCACATAACGATACCGTATATCCTTATTATATATTATATACGAAGATAACTTTTTTTTCAAGCTTATAATAGAGGGGTCCGGGCACTAAGTTAGTGCCCGGACCCCTCTTTACTATAAATAACCGTCTATTTCTCCAAAGGAGCACCTATTCTGTGAACCCTTATGAAGTTTGTCCTACCCGTAATAAGTTTTGGAATAGAACCTATGATTATTATTCTTTCGCCCTTTTTAAAGTTTGTATTTTCTAAGATATAATCATTGATTTTTTCCAGCAAATCCGCATCTAAAACCGTATCCCACTCTTTGTGGTCAGCAAATATATCCCAATATAAACACAACCTTCTACAAGTTGATTCCTGGTCAGATATCGCAATGATAGGTACTGATGGACGCAATTTTGATAAAAGCTTTGGCGTATAACCAGTATGAGTGAATGTTAATATAGCCTTAGCATTTAAATCTTCAGCCATTTTAACAGCCGCATTTGAAATCGCCTGTGGAGAAAGCTCGTAATTATCATTAATTTCCAAATCCAAATTTGAAAGGCAGAAATTACAGCTCTCTACATTAGAAGCAATTTTCTTCATCATCTTAACAGCCTCTACCGGGTATTTACCCATTGCCGTTTCTCCAGAAAGCATAATTGCATCTGTACCATCTAATATAGCATTGGCAACATCACTAGCCTCGGCTCTTGTAGGAATAGGCTCCTCTATCATAGATTCTAACATCTGAGTTGCTACAATACATGCCTTTCTTTCCCTTATTGTCTGATCAACAATATATTTTTGAACAATCGGCACTTCCTCAGGAGACATCTCTATACCTAAATCCCCCCTTGCAACCATGATCCCGTCTGAAACTTTTAAAATTTCTTCCAAATGCTCTACAGCCTGTGGTTTTTCGATCTTTGCAATAACAGGAATTTTTCCACCATAATTTTGTGTATATTTCTTTGCAAGTTCAATATCTTTTGCCTCTCTAACAAACGAAAGTGCTAGATAATCAGCATCATATTCAACAGCAAATCTTATATATTCCCTATCCCGCTCTGTTACAGCATCTAAACTTGCCGTAGATCCCGGAAGGTTAATTCCTTTTCTAGGTTTAATTTCTGTTCCATAAAGAACTTTTGTCCTTACCCTGACTCCATCTACTTCAATAACCTCAAGTCCAATCTTTCCGTCATCAAGAAGGATTTTGTCACCAGCCTTTACATCATCAGCAATACCTTCATAATCAACAGGTACTATTTCCGGATTATTTATATCATCCGTTGCCTCTAATACAACCTCTTGCCCCTCTTTTATCTCTATAGGAGCTGGAATGTTACCAACTCTAATCTTAGGCCCCTGTAGGTCAATAAGAATAGGAATATATCTTCCGCACTCTTTCGATACCTGTCGTATGTAAGCAATATTCTGAGCATGCCCCTCTTCTGTTCCATGTGATGTATTCAAACGGAACATTGTTGCGCCAGCTTCAACTAAAGCTTTAATCATTTCATAACTCGATGTAGCCGGCCCAAGCGTTGCTACAATCTTCGTTTTAACACGCTTAAATTTCTTTTCCATAATTTATTTCCTCTAGTGTACAATGTTTTTCTATACATACTAATTATAGTCTAAACAAAGTTCGTTGAGCATGAAATAAATAAGATTTTTATTATACGGAAGCTTTTTGTTTCTTAAACTGCATTTCGTAAAGAGCTTTGTAAGCACCGTTTTCAATTTTGAGTAACTCATCATGCCTGCCTTCTTCAACTATTTCTCCGTTGTTGATTACGATAATCTTATCGGCATTTTGTATAGTTGAAAGTCTATGCGCAATAACAAAAACGGTTTTATCTATCATCAGGTTATCGATTGCTTTTTGAACAATCGCTTCAGCCTTATTATCCAAAGCCGAAGTTGCTTCATCAAGGATAATAATTGGAGCATTTTTTAAGAAAGCTCTTGCGATAGCAACTCTCTGTTTTTGTCCTCCGGAAAGTAAGATACCGCGTTCGCCGATTTGAGTATCTACTCCGTCTTTGAGTTCGGATACGAAATCTGTTAGATATGCCATCTCAAGGGCTTTTTTCATATCATCCTCACTTGCATCAGGACGTCCGAGCATGATGTTTTCACGAATAGTTCCGGAGAATAAGAAATTATCCTGAAATACGACAGAAATGCTGTTTCTTAGCGACTCTAACGTATAATCTCTAATATCTATTCCGTTAATTTTAATAGCACCGCTTTTTACGTCATAAAATCTCGGGATTAAGTTTACAATAGTGGATTTTCCGCCTCCAGAATTACCCACAAGCGCTATAGTTTCTCCTTTGTGGACATCGAGATTAATATTTTTTAAGACAGGTGTGTTTTCAATATATTCGAACCAGACATTCTGGAATTGGATTTGCTCCGGTGTAGTGTTTAAAACCGCAGCGTTTTCTTTATCCCTAATAGCCGGAGCTGCATTTAAAGTATCAAATATCTGTTCAATTGCGTAAAACGAAAACTGAACTGCATTAAGGTTATTACCGATGTTTTTAACCGGCGTATAAAGAAGAATTAACGCCGTAATAAAAGAAACAAAGTTTCCGCTCGTAATCTGGTTTGTCATAATCAGATGCGAGCCGTAACCAATCGCAGCAGCAATTCCGACTGAAACAATGACATGCATCATAGGAGAGAGCCATTGGGTTTTCTGTACCATTTTTATTCTTAAGTTAAATATATTTTTTAAAATCCAATGGAATTTTCCTGTCTCATTTGTTTGCAAGTTATATGACGTAATTGTTTTATTTCCGGCAAAAACTTCATTGTATTCCGTAATAATAGCAGAGTCCGCAACAACAGTCTTTTCCATAACGCTTTTAATTCTTTTTTGTAATTTTGCAACAGGAGCAAAAGCGCATGCGAGAACCACACAAGCGATTAAAGCAAGCTGCCAGGAGTTATAGAACAGAACGCAGACCAGTGAAATAGAAGAAAATATTCTTTGTGTAAAAACGCTTAAGTTATCAAGCAGTCCTGCGCAAGCTGTATCTGCAAGATTATTGAACTGAAAAATAACATCTCCGGAATTTCTTCTGTCAAAGAAGGCTGTTTCGAATGTAAGGAGTTTTTTAAATAAATCGAATTTGAGTCCGTTTGTAATCTTTCCGCCAACCCAAGTGGAAAGGTAAGCTGATAAGTATTTTAGCCCCCCTTGAACAGTTGTAAAAGCAACTATTCCAAGCGGAATATACCATGGCGAGGTTACGGATTTTTCAACCATAACCAAATCCATATAAGGCTTTAGCGCAAGCGCAATAACCGCGTCTAAGGATCCGATAGGAATACAAATCAGCATGGAGCATAACGCCCTAAACCAATAAGGCTTTACATAAGGCCACATTCTTAAATAATTGACTACAAAGCGCTGGTTTTTAATAAATTCAAAAATTTTATTCATTATAAATATCCATTCCTTGAGCTTCTTCCACCCCGTTAGAATACATAGAAATCAGCTCAGTATTTTTAAGAAAATTAAAACTATGTAAGATGTCTTTTTTTATAATAAAAAAGTCCCCCGATTTAGTCAAATATTTTTCTTTAATTTTGGAATGAATATCTTCAAGTTCGAGTTCAATTTTTCCAGAGATAATATAAAAAGCTTCATCATTATTTTTATGATAATGCCCGCCCCTAAAGACACCGGCCTTAGTGGTAATATAATTAACCTGCTTCCAGCCATCGTGCACAAGCTGCGTAATCGTTCCTCTGTCATCTTGAAACTCAAAATCTGTTTTTATGTATTCTATTAACATATTATTCCCACTCCAATTCTATTTTTTTATACCCTAAAAGCTTTTTGATTTTTGAATTATCTAAAACTGCACTTTTAGCCCGTTTTGCTTTAAATATTCCTTCGCAGTTGTTAATTGAAATCGGCTTAACAAGGTTTTTGTCCAGATTATAATCATCACACATCTTAAGAACGACTTCGTATTTAGAAAGCGGCTTATCGCTTGCGATATTAATAATTTTTTCTTCACATGCGCCGTATTTTTCAATCAATTGAACCAAATACTTTGCACATTGGTTAAAACTAAGAGTTGAACGATAAGAGTCCTCAAACATTTCAACCACGACTCCGGCTTGGAGGTCAGAATAGATTTTATCAAAGAAATGCCGCTTGGCTTCAACAAGACTGGTTCCAATGATGAATGGAAACCTAACAACATTGAAGTTTTTAGCCAGAGTAATTTCTTCTGCTAAAACCTTGTGCTTCCCGTAAAGGTTAACAGGATTCGGCTTATCATCTTCTTTGAATAGAATATCAAGTCCGCCTTCACCGTAGACGGTATCGGTGGATGAATAGTAGAAACATCCGGCTTTAGTAAGCGCATTTACGGCGTAAGCCAGCGATGTAATGTTGATATTCCAGGCTAACTGCGGATTTTCTTCGACCTTGTCGGGATGATGGTATGCGCAAAGGTAAATAATTTTTGTACCCGCATCAATAATAGAATTAATATTATCAATATCTTCTCTATTTTGTACATCAGCCCTAACCCATTTAAGCCGTTCATTCTGAAAAACGGGTTTCGTTGAAGAATACGTTGCAACAATCGTATCTTGAGTTAACTCAAGAATATTTTTTATAATATATCGGCCTAAAAAACCGCTTCCTCCCATTACTAAATACATATACTTACCTTTCTGTCATGTACAGTAAACCATTTTTATATTTGGATTTAAGTAACTTACAGCTGTCGAAACATTACTATTTTGATAAATAAAATAATCACATGAAGAAAGTAAATAAGCATCTGTAAGTACATCTATAGCAAGTTTAATATTTCTTGTATCATCTGAAATTGCATTTCTTTGCTGTAATTCATACCCTCCAAGATCTTTATTTTTTTTAGATTTGATAGTTTGATATTCTATTTCCTGTTCATTAGTTAGTCTTGTTATGTTGTTTTGATATATTATGTTATTTGGATATAAGTTTTTAAAGTGATTTAATGCTACCTCATTGTCTGTAGCTATAAATAATCTCCAGTCAGGATTTAATATATCGATATTATTTTTGGATAAAATATTTTTTATATGACTTTCATACTTTTCAAATTCAGTACTTTCTAGTAGTTCAGCAGCGTGAGCCGAGCATCTTATATGTATTGATATGCAGAAATGGTTATCTATGTATTTTGTTTTAAATTGTTCTATTTGCTTTTGGATATATGGTAAAGGTTTCATATATTTGCTTACTATGTTATGATATTTATTCCTAAACTCTGTGTAATATTCCATATCTTTAGGTAATTCGTATGAATATATATATGTTAGAAAAGGCTCATTATCAAAGTTATATTCAGGTAAGTCTATAACTTTATTAGCGTAATCATACATTATATCACTCTCATAAATATCTAAGTCAATAATATCTTTAGTATATGGTGTTTCAAACAGTTTTAAGTAAATATTTCCGTCTGAATATTTGCCATAGCACCAAGAACCTGGTTGTTCTGCCTTCCAGTATTTGTATAAATTTTGATGAAATTTTGAGAATCGCCAATCAGGTATAATAATCTCTTCTTCATCCTTATATGCTAGAAAACTTACATGCTTGTTGTAAACTGAAAAAAAGCCTGCATCATTGGCTGGAATAATAGTTAAATTATTACTTATATTGTATTCATATTTCCCTATATATTTTTTATATTTAACATAAAGATTTTTATCTTTTAAATAGAATTTTTGATTTGAAAATTCATTTTTATCCGAAATATTTATCAATTCGAAATTGCTTAGAGCTTTATAGTATATACTATTTATTTTTTTTGAATACTTCTCAGCAATACTTTTTCTTTTTTCAAATAAAGAATCAATTTTATCTTTATTAGAAACATAATCAGAAATTTTTGTTGTTAAATCGTCAGAATATTTATAAATTCCAATATTAGCATCGGTTTCAATATTATAATTAGTAGGTACAAAAATCGTTTTTCCGCAAGATAGTATTTGTCGTGGATTATATATAAAATCTTCAAATTGCGTACTAAAAATAAAAGCATCACAATCTTTGGCATATTTTTTTACTTCACAAAAATATTGCAAAGTATCAGCCTTAAAGACATTTATGTTAGGTGTCGCTAAACTTTTCAATTTTTTTACTAATGATTTTTCATTGCCATCATAGTCTATATTTAAATCAATATTTTTTAGCAAGTAGTATATGTGAACTTTTATATTATGTTTTTTTAGTATGTTTTCTATTTTTAGTAAATTAGAGATTAAACATTGCGCTTCAGAAACAGTTCCAAAATAGCCAATAATGTTTGTTGTAGTAAAGTTAAGATTTTTGTAGTATTCTAGATCAAGTGATAAAGGTAAATTAATTTTTGGTAAATATATACTTTTAAATATCTCTAGGTTTTTTTTATCAGGATATAATATTGCATCAAATGTTCTGTTTATAAGGTTATTATATTTGAGTAGATTATTTATATTAATGTCTCCACAAAGGTATAAGTAAGAAATTTTAGACATTTGCATAGGAATAGATAGTGTATTTTTTACATTAGAAATATATATTCCTATATCATAAAGTGAAGCGTCAATTTCTTCTAAATTCATATAATATAGTACATTACGATATGACTTATTTTGTAAAAAAGAGCTATTATTATATTCAATCATACAATTAGTACTAGTATCATAGAAATTAACAACTGTTTGTGTGTAATCTATATTTTTAAGAATTATATTAGTATAAAGAAAAATTTCTGTTTGATTCTCAAGTGTTCCAACAACTAAAATTTTTTTCTTTTTATTATTTAGCAACGTTAAATTATTGGAATTTTGTTTATGTAAATTTTTAGAAAAGATTGCTAAATCTTTATGAAGTAATTTGCTTTCTCCAATAATATTTGCCATTCGATTTGTATATTTTCTTATTTTTAACGCACATTGGTCATTTGTAAAAATTGTTGGTAGTATTATATTCATTATTTTATAATAGTTTATTTTATATTCACATTTTTTTATCTCTTTTTCAAATTTATGCATTTTATTAACTCCTCTGTTTATTATTCTATTCAAATAGTGATAAGTATAAATTTGCAATATATTGTGGAGAATATTTGTTTAGAAAATTTGCTCTATTCTGATATATGGTTTCTTTATTAGGTAATGTTTTTAGCTTTAGAGCTAATTCCATATAATTTCCCATATCAAAAGAAAAGAAAGCTTCGCCAGCAAATTTCTTTATTTCATCAAAACAATAATTTCTAGTTGCAAAAATATTTTTATGAAAGGATATACTTGTATAGAAACTTGCAGGAGCACTTTCACCTTTTTCTACGTATGGTAATACGACATAATCTAAAAACATTATTGCTTCTAGCATATCCATTTCTGTTGCTTGTGCGCCTAAGAAGAAAACCCTATTTTGTAAATTTAATTCTTCAATTAATTTTATGTAATTTCTTGTAACATCTAACCCATCAGGGAAATCCTTATATGTACAAGGGTGTTGCCCTCCAATAATAAATAAACAGTAGTCATCAGGTAAAAGTTTTAAAGATTTTATAACTAAAGTTACATCTCGGCAGGGATTTGTTAAAAAACCAATGACACCAATAGCTTTTATGTTATTGGATATACCGTATTTTTGCTTTACAGTTTCTTTATTAAATGCTTCTTTAAGTTTTATTACACTCTCTTGTGAATAATAACTTAAAGGATGGCTCTTTGTTCTTATATTGGGGAATTTCCCACGAATCTTTTCCTCATCCCTATTTGTGTGCGTAATAACTAAACCTTGCTTTTTTTCAATTAATGCAAGAATATTTTCATATATTTGTGCAAAAAACAAATATTTCTTTTTAAATCTACATTTTTTAGCAATAATTTTTTGCTGTTCACTAGACATTAAGTCAACTCGATGGAATGTTACAGAAAAGGAATTATTTTTGCAAGAAGAAATTAATGCGGCAAGATTTTTATTAATATCTTTTAATGTTGCACCATATATCCCCATTTCTAATTGTATACTTATATAATCCATCTTTTTTATTTCACTGCAAATATTTTTTATTATTGCATTTTGTCGTGCGACCAGCTCGGGGGTATTAAAATGAAAAACAGAAGTTGGACATTCAAAGATTTTTACATTATGTCCTAATCTGCGAAATTCTTGTTCTAATATTTTTGTATAACTTGCATTTGCACATAATTCGTCATATGTACTTATAATACCAATATTAAGAGATTTTTTCATTACTATATACCCTCCATTGTTTCAAACCAGATCTTATGTCCATCTATAACGTGGTTAATGTAAGCTCTTTGTTTTACCGGCAGTTCATCATTATCAAGGTTATCAATAATATTTTTCAGCCCTTCAAAAAGCTCTATTCCGCATTCAAGATAAGTGTTTTTAGTTAACTTAACATCTCTTAGCCATTTACAGAACTTAGTGGTCATTTTTGTCCCCATTTCTTCAACCCACGCATCAACCCAGTAGTCGTGGTCGTTTCTAATTTGTTTAACTAAAGGCTGACCGTAAGATATATAATCACCCATATGCCAAGCAATACGTTCAACAATATAAGATGACCAAATATCATCAAATCTTCCGATATCAGGAACGAGGAAATAAACCGGCACCATATCTCTATGAATTGCTGTATTTTGGCTGTTGAATGGCGAATAAGTTTCTTTTTCTAAAGCATAGTTGTAATCTTTTTTGTAAGAGATTACATCAATAGGAGCTGCAAGTCTTGTAACAGCATCTATATCAGGATCACCGAGCCAAAAACCAGCGTTAACAACGGTTCTTATATTTTTCTTTTCGCGCTTAATATTTTTGACTTCATCGATTCTGTCAACCCAGGAATAACCGCGGGGGTAAAACTTTCTACCCTGACGGTCTTCCAAATCTTCACAAATATTATACCATCCTGTTGGTGAAGATACTGTTTCCATTTCAATATTTTTTCCGAGCTGCAAGTGCTTTCCAATATAATCTTCACAGGCAATATAATTATCGTCGTCAATAAGTACAATGATATCTGAACCTTGATCGTATGCTTTTAGAATAGCAACTTGTCTTCTTTGGATACAATTCCAGGGCAAAAATCCTTTAAGCTTCTTAAACCGTTCCATATATTGATTTTGGTCATCAACATCCATGAATAATACAGGAATATTGTATTGTTCTTGCATTTTTTGACAAAACTCTTTTGCAGCTGCAGGAGTTTTTTTATCACCCGTAATAATAAAATCAACATAATCTTCTCTGTTGTACTTAATTACATCTTTGATGTAATCTTCAATTAAATAAGGTACGTTAATTGTAGTTGTCGTAATTGTTACTTTCATAGTTTGATTATCCTTTTTTATACAATTTTATATTTTTCTTATTTTTTCAAGTTTTTCTATGCATGCTTCAATATTATCAAAAGGTAATTTTTCTATTATATCAATATCCAGATCCCACCACTTAAGTTGTAATAGTTTATTTATAATTTCTTCACTAAATCTATATTTTATTATTCTAGCTGGAACGCCTGCTACAATAGCATACGGTGGGACATTGTGGGTTATAATAGCCCCCCCCTATGATAGCGCCATCTCCAATCTCTACTCCTCCTTTTATTATGGCATTATGTCCTATCCAGACATCATTGCCAATAATAACCGGTTTGTAGTATGTAAAATCAACTAGTTTATTTTTAAAATTTGGATCTTTTGTATATTGGAATGGGTGTGTACTAAGGAAATTTTGAGGGTGTGCTCCTACACCAATCGCAACACAATTTGCAATAGAGCAAAAAGCTCCAATTTTAGATTGCTCTGGTTCTATTATTAGACCGTATCCTGCATACGAATGTCTGCCACAAATCTTTTTAAATCTCTTTTGGTAAAACTCTTCGGCTTTAAAAAATGGTGTTCCGACATTTATAAGTATTTTTAAATTTTCTATGTCAATATTATCTTTCCATATTTCATTATGAAGAAATTTTTGATATTTGTTATATTTTGTATTAAAACTACTATTAAATTTTGATAAAATTTTATAACAGCAGACTTTTATAATATATCTAATTTTTTTGCCTAATGTCATAACAATTTCCCTTTTTGCTTTATATTGATATTAACTATTTTTCTGTCTCGGTTAACTAGTCTTATATACCCAACCCCAGCTCTTTTTCCCGCTTCTATATCAGATTCTTTGTCACCGATGAGGATGGATTGGCTTAAGTCGATATCGAAATCTTTTTGCGCCTTCAATATCAGGCCGGGGTTTGGTTTGCGGTCAAATGAATCCTTGCGGTATTTCTCGATTATGGCTTCTGTATGATAAGGGCAGAAATACTCCGCATCGATTGGGCAGCCTTGGTTTTCAAACTCTTTGTGCACATAATCTCTGAATTTGAAATAATCCTCTTCGGTGTACTTGCCCTTAGCGATGCCTGCCTGGTTTGTAACTACAATTATCAGGTAACCTTCTGATTTGGCTTTTCGGCATAAATCAAAAATCCCATCGATGAATTCGCAATCCTCGATTTTATAAACGTGGTGTTTGTCTACATTGATTACACCGTCACGGTCTAAGAATAAGGCTTTATTAGGCATTCATAACCCCGCTTTCTTGTGCTAAGGACCCCTCTCCGAAATCGGAGATTTCGACTCTCCCACAAGGGGAGAGTGGTGCCGCGCTTGGCGTGTCTTGTCCCCCCGCCCCATGTGGGAGGGGGTTAGGGGGAGGGGTTATACCCTTATTAAATATGTGTATAAACAATTTTTTCATCAATAAAATTCCTCAAATTAAAATGATTTTACCTTTCTCCGTATTCTTTTATTTCTCTACATAGCCCCCTCTCCGAAATCGGGGATTTCGACTCTCCCACAAGGGGAGAGTGGCGTCGCGCTTGGCGTGTCTTGTCCCCCCGCCCCATGTGGGAGGGGGTTAGGGGGAGGGGTTATACCCTTATTAAATATGTGTATAAACAATTTTTTCATCAATAAAATTCCTCAAATTAAAATGATTTTACCTTTCTCCGTATTCTTTTATTTCTCTACATAGCCCCTCTCCGAAAACAGAGATTTCGACTCTGTCTTGGATTTGTTCCACGCTCACAGAGTTTCGCCTTTAAGCCTACTCGGCTTAGCCGGTTCCATCTGTTTGCTATCCGGATTGTACATTTACCCCTCCGTCCGCAAATTCACTCCCACTAGGGGAGAGTGGCGCCAAGCTTGGCGTGATGGATGCGTTATTTGTTTCCGGTGAAAAATCCCTGCATGCCTGTCTATAGCTCTCAGGTATTCCGATATCTATAAAATAATCCTCTGTCTTATAAAATTTGGGTTTCAATTCCCCAACCATTCCCTCCAAAACAACTTTTTCAAACGAGAATTTTTTATCCGAAATCTCTTCAAACAAATCCTTCTTCACATAATAAATTCCGGCATTTATAAACCCAGCCTCATCCGTATCTTTCTTTTCCGTAAACCCAACCGCTCTTTCGCATTCTGTTTTCACGAGCCCGTATCTCGAAGCGTTTTCAACATACTTGAGCGCAAGCCCGAGTTTTTCACCCTGCATTTTTCTATAAAACTCTGCATAATCCATTTTTACAAACGTATCGCCGTTCAAGATTATCCCATCTTCTATCCCAAATTCTTCAAAAGCCTGCTTAATAGCACCGCCGGTTCCTAAAAGTTCTTCCTCTACAGAATATTTTACAGGACATCCGTGGAATTCGGTTTTAAAATAATCCATAATAATTTCCCGCATATGTCCGACACAGAGTACAAACTCATCCGCTCCGTATTGAAGCATATTTTCCATTAAATATTCAAGAAAAGGCCGTCCGTTAATATCCGCCATTGGTTTTGGCAGATTTTTAACAACATCCTTAAGTCTTGTTCCCATTCCTCCTGCTAAAATTATAATCTTCATTTTGCGAGCTCGAACTCCTTAATACCTTCTTCTGTTATATATTTGAGTCTTTCATACGAATGAAGCGAATAAAGCTTGGGCGCATAGTGTATAATCTGAGTCCCGTTGGTTTCAAATTTAAACGGCACTTGAATAAAACTTCTTAACGCTTCTTTAATCCGCCCGTGATATTCGGGTTTTGCGAAAAACAGCATAAACCCGCCTCCGCCTGCTCCAAGAACTTTACCTCCGATTGCGCCGTTTTGTACAGCTGTTTTGTAAATCTCATCTATATAAGATGTCGAAATATTATCTGTTAAAGAGCGCTTAAGCATCCAGGATTCATGCAAAAGTTCTCCAAAATCTTCCAATCTTCCGCCGGTTAGAATTTGTATTGCATCACTAACCATTTCTTGCATTCTTGTTAGCTGTTTTGTGTTATTTTTTGCTGAATCAATCTGCTTTTTGCAGACTTCGGATGATGTTCTGGAGATGCCTGTGAAGAATAACAGCAAGTGGTCATTAAAATGTTTTTTGCGTTTTTCGTTAATAATAACAGGTTCGACTTTAAACTCTCCGGCCTGATTAATAATAATATGGTTCAAACCGCCGTAAACCGTCGCAATCTGGTCTTGTATTCCGACATTTTCCTTCAATACGTTCCTCTCAAGGTTAATTGTCTCAAGCGCTAAATCTTCTTTAGAAATCATCTTGCCCTTAAGCGCTTTTATTGCCATTATAAGTGCAGCTGAGAAAGTTGAACTTGAGCCCAAACCTGAACGAGCCGGCAAATCGCATTGGTTGCTTAATTCAACGCCGCGTTTTACGTCATAATACTTTAATGCCCCTCTAATGGCATTGTGTTGAATCTCTTCAATACTGTTCGGGTATTCAAGAATTCTCCAGGCAATTCTGTTTTTGTATTCAGGATGAAATGGCGGCAGGTACCTGCAGCTTATGTAATTATAATGGTTAATCGATGTCGACAATACTTCGCCGCCATGTTCTTCATACCAAGTGTGGTAATCTGTTCCTCCGCCGAAGAATGATATTCTATATGGACTCCTTGTGATTATCATATTACTTTTTAATACTCCTTAATTTTTATTTTTTATTTCCCCCCGCCCCTTGTGGGAGGGGGTTAGGGGGAGGGGCCGCCTATATTAAATTTGTATATATTAATATTCTTCATATATAACAAACTTAATACTTTATTTTTTAGACCTTTTCCGCATTTTTACTTTTTTATCTCACTTTACCCCTCACCCGAATTTCTAAGCTCACTTACGTTCACTAAGAAATTCTTCCCTCTCCCGCAAGGGGCGAGGGGATTTAGCCAAAGAAATGTTGTTCTACGATGCCGCAAATAATATGCCCTGATGCAATATGCATTTCCTGAATATTATTTGTAATATCAGATGGAACATTAAGCGTAATATCAGCTTCTTTAATCATTTCTCCGCCGGATTTTCCGGTAAAAGCAACTGTTTTTATCCCCATATCTTTAGCAGTTTTAAATGCTTCCAGTATATTCTTTGAATTCCCGGATGTGGAAATCCCGACAAGTACATCACCTTTGTTGCCGATACCTTTAAGCGGGCGTGAGAAAACGTTTTCGTATCCGTAATCATTTCCGATAGCCGTCAGAGCGGACGTGTCTGTAGTCAGACTAATGGCCGGCATGGGCTTTCTGTCTATTTTATATCTTCCCATAAGTTCAGCCGCCAGATGCTGGGAATCCGCAGCTGAACCTCCGTTACCGCAAAAAATGATTTTGTTTCCACACTTCAAAGCTTCTATCCAAATATTGGCAATCTTTTCTATAACATCGGCTTTTTCTTCCAATGCTAAAAAATTCCTGCTAATTTGTTCTAAAGCTGATTTGATTTCTTTTTGCATTTCGTCTATCCTTTATCTTTGTAAAAACTTTTCGCCTTTTTTAACTCTTTCTCTCCAGTAATTAAGCAAATCTGTCATTGTTTTTTCAAATGGGATTTCGGGCTTCCAGCCTGAATGCTTGGTGAATTTATCCGTATTTGGAACCTGTAAATCCGCATCTATTGGTCTTAACCTTTCTGGGTCAACCTCAATCTTGATTTTGTCTTTCATAGGAGAAAGGGATATAAGATAATCGAGCATCTCACTAACCTTGCAAGTATACTGACCACCAATATTATAATACTCACCGCCGATCGGGTTAACCGTCAAAAGCATGAAATATGCTCGTACTGCATCACGAACATCCGCAAAAGTTCTTAATGAGTCAAGGTTCCCAACCTTGATTACAGGCGGAATTAAACCAGCTTCAATCATTGCTATCTGTTTAGCAAAAGTACTTTCAGCAAATACATCACCTCTTCTCGGGCCTGTATGAGTAAACATTCTGGTTGTCATGACTTTCATGCCAAAAGCTTCTGCATAATATCTTCCGATTAAGTCTGTTCCTACTTTAGATATTGCATACGGGCTTGCCGGATGGAATGTGCATTCTTCATTAATAGTCCCCCCCATTTCAGCAAGCTTTTCCTTCTTAACTCTTCCAAAGACTTCTGAAGAAGCGCAAACATGGATTATTGCATTTGGAGCATGATTTTTTAATGCTTCCAACAGCCTTGCAGTTCCTTGAATATTTGTATCGAAAGTATCCAAAGGCGCTGTAAAACTTGTCTTAGGATAACTCTGTGCGGCTAAGTGTGATACATAATCCGGTTTAACTTCTTTTACAACATTTTCAATCGCAATTGCATCATGTAAATCTGCATAAACAAGATGGATTCTCTTTTTATTATTAATATCATCTATAAGATGAGAAATATTATCAAGAGGGCTTCTCCATCTGCACATACCATATATTTCCCAATCAGTGTTTTCAATAATATAATCTGCAAGATGTGAGCCTACCATGCCGGTTATTCCGGTAATTAAAATCTTTTTAGCCATATTTACTTCTCCTTATTAAATATTTTTCTTCTTAACTCTCTTTTTCGCATCTGCCAGTATCTGTAACTTACAGGCAATGAGAAACCTATGATTTTTTTAAAATCTTTATATACGTTGTCTTTTAAAATATAACTCTTTGCAAAATTCTTAAACATTTTTAGCTTAAGAGCTTCCATTTCTTTACGGTTAAATTTCTTTTCTTTTGCAAAATCCATTATTATTTGAGCAATTGGTATAATGCTATTTTTTAAATAATTAGCGTACTCACCATCCCAATCATGTGCGTGCCAGACATAATTGCAATCCGGGACAAAACTAATACTTTTTGCATAGTACATTGCTTTTACAAGAAATGCGTTATCTTCCCAAGCCAATGATTCCGGAAATTTTATATTATTGTCTTTTATTAGAGAACTTCTGAATAGTTTATCAAAACAAGCTCCTGTTTGCATGGCAGATAGTTTATCAATTAAGGTGTAAACTGTTTCAGCTTTTGTGTAATTTGTGATTTTATTGTTAATTCCGGGTTTTATTATATTTATAGTGCCGATTGCAATATCACTATTTGCTTGAGATATACTATTATATAATTTTTTATAGTAATCCGGATTGATTACTTCACTTTCAACAAATCCAACGTATTCGCCTTTTGCTACATCTATTCCAATATTTCTTGCGCCCCCAACTCCGGAGTTCTCGTTTTGTGTAATTAATCTCAATCTTGCATCATTGAAAGATTGAACGATAGATAATGTATTATCAGAGCTCTCTTTGTATACAATAATTATTTCAATATTGGTATATGATTGGTTTATTACAGATTGAATACAGTTTGCAATATTTTTTTCTTCATTGTATACAGGTATAATTACGCTTATCAAGCCTTTTATCATAATGCAAACCTCCATTGGAAAAACCAATAGAAAAGATTCTTTTTAATTATTTTCTCATAGTACATTGAAGGTTTATTGATTAATGCCATAAATTCAGATTTTTTTACAGATTTGAAAAAATCGTTTTTTATTTCGCCTTTATTATAAAAGTTTTTAAATGTTTCGGAAAATTTTTCCAAAAATTGTGAGCATAGTGATTTATCTAAGCGTCTTATATTCCAAAGATAAGCTCTATATTGGTTTATAAGTTTTTGTGTATTAAATATTTCCTTTAAATCATTCCTGTTATTTAGAAATCTTGTAAGTTCTTCATATTCATCACATACACAAAAAACTTTATTCGGATTATTTATTGATGAAGCCGGATTATCTTGACGATAGTACAATAGCGGAATATTAAGAAGTTTTATTTTTTCAACAGACGCCAGTACCTTAAACATAAATGCCATATCCTGATATGATGCTCCTGGGGTCTCTAAGAATCTTATGTTATTTTGATCAAGAAAACTTTTCTTGTATATTCCGGCCCAAACGCTTGCGTGCGTAGTAAATATTTTTATATTATCTTTTGGTGCAAAAGCTTCATTTCTTGAGCATCTGCTGATTAATCCGCTCTTTTTCTTTTTACCTGTTTTTGACCAGTAATTATAAAAATTGCATTTTACGACGTCTAATTTATTTTCAATAGCTTCTTTGTATAAAATTTCATAAATATCCTTTTCTAAGATATCATCAGGTTCAAAAATTGCAATAAATTCTCCACCGGCCTCATTAATCCCTCTGTTAACTGTCGCACCATAGCCGCTGTTAGGTTTGTCAATAATTTTTATTCTTGAATCTTTGTCGGCATATTCTTTTAATATATCTAAAGAGGTATCTGTAGAACCGTCATTGATACATAAAATTTCTATATCAGTGAGAGTCTGGGATGTAACACTATCCAGGGCTTCTTTCAAATATTTCTCAGCATTGTATATAGGCATTATAACTGAAATTTTTTGCATCTCTTGTTCAACTTCTTTTTTATTACGATCTCTTATAAACTCCTTAAAAAGTCTACCATCTTATGTTAACATAAACAACATAAAATACAATATGTTGTAGAAGAGTAAATATATTTTCCTTTTTTACCTCTTTTCTGTGTGTGGGAGGATATAATGAGTTTTTAGTTCTAATTTCTAACTTAATGTCATCATGGATAAATGTATTGCTGTCTATGATAATTTTATAAACAAACACCGTATATTGTTTAATATCTGTATTTGAATGAAATTTATATAATCTCCGGGCAAAAAAAACATTTCTTAGTAGTGTAGAGCTTGCTCCACAAATAAAACAAAGTGCGCAAACTTCCCCTCCTTACAAGACACAACTGTCCAAGATAAATTTTAGGAGTAAAAAATACTGTCTCAATATTTGTACAAGCCTCCTCCCCTAAATCAAAGATTTTGACCCGGTCTTGGATTTGCTCCACGCTCACAGAGTTCCGCATTTAAGCCTAAAGGCTTAGCCGGCTCCATCTGTTCGCTATCCGGACTACTAAATTTTCCCCCATTTACCCCCCCCCATTTACCCCCGTCCGTCCGCAAATCCGCTCCCACACAGAGGTCAATCTGGCGGGGTGGGTGGTTTCTGCGCTTTGCGTGGCGGTTCCCTCGCCCCCTGCGGGAGAGGGTAGAATTTCAAGTTGAGCTAAAGCGAAACTTAGAAATTCGGGTGAGGGGTCTTTATATTATAGTTTCTATCTAATATGAATATTAGATGGTACCCTCATTTTTATGAATTTAATCGGGATAATCACCATATCCGCATTTTACCAGCCAGTCCTCTATGAATTGGTTTAGACTGTTTTCGTCCTCTAATTCGCTAAGCATTTTGTTTATTATGGGAAAATTATCTATTTCTCCCGCTTTATAGAGTTTTAAAACTCCTTGTATTGCCCGGGTTTCGCATTTACGCTCTTCATCTTTTGTATTATTGCCGCTTTTTATACTTGCGTGCGTTGCTTCGTGTATGAGAACTTTTATAAAATTTCCTTTGTCGGGCTTATTCAAGTCATTTATATTGAATTTTAATTGGTCAGATCCTTTATCGTATCTTGCAGAACCCTGTTCAATTGATTCTATTTTACCATTTTTTATATATTCAATTTCTTCATCGCTCAAGCCTAAAAGTTCTTGATTGTCTTCAATTGTTTTTACAGCTTCCTGCAAAATCTCATTATATTCCTTCTGTTCAGCTTCGTTCCTCCAGGGTGCAACCTGCTGGATTTCGTTTGTTTGATTTCCGTTAATATATTTATTGATAACGCTGGCAAGATTTCCGCTGATTTTGCCGAGAAAATTTTTCATCTCGTCGTCTTTAAGCTCTCCGTCATCAGGGGTTATGGTATTACATTCTTAAAAAATCATATCAAAATTAGCCTGTTCAGCAGAAAAATCTATCTTATTTTTTTGAAGATAGGCATTAAATTCGTTCAAATTTAACTTAATATTTTCCATATTTTTGTTAACGGCATTTTTCTTGAAAACTTTAATTTTTGATAGATAATTTTTACATAATGTAATAGTACGGAAGTTAAAAAATGAAAAACGTAAGACAATCAAATGTAAACATACACAAAGACGCGTGGGTAGAGATTAATCTAGAATCATTAGCGCAGAATATCATAGAGATTAAAAAAGGTATTCCTGCGGACAAAAAGTTTATGGCAATAGTAAAAGCTGACGCATACGGGCATGGGGCTTCTATGATAGCGCAGACTATGCTTGCATCCGGAGTAGATGCTTTGGGGGTTTCTTCTGTTGATGAAGGTCTGGATTTGAGAAAGGTAAAAATTAAATGCCCGATTCTGGTTGTCGGGGCAATTCCTCTATGGGCAGTCGAGACTGCCGCGCAAAATGATATTGCGTTTTCGATTTTTAACGAGGAACACCTAAGAGCCTGCAAAGATGTTTATGAAAGAACAGGATTAAGACCAAAGGTCCATGTAAAGATAGATACCGGCATGAATAGAATTGGTGTGCGATCAGAAAACGCAGTTAATTATATTAAAAAAGTTCAGAACGCGGATTATCTAAATTTTGAAGGAATATTTACGCATTTAGCTTCTGCAGAAGAACCTGAAGAAACCCAAAAACAGGTTGGCAGGTGGCA
Source organism: Candidatus Gastranaerophilales bacterium (assembly GCA_944322835.1). GTDB lineage: Bacteria > Cyanobacteriota > Vampirovibrionia > Gastranaerophilales > Gastranaerophilaceae > CAG-196. The sequence goes on from CALUQF010000006.1 coordinate 29,128, forward strand.
TAGCGTTATTGATAATGTCGATACAAAAGGGCTTACTCTGCATATCCAAAATACAGTAGGAACTTTTGCTTATGATATCAAGTCAAATATGGTTAGAGTCGGAATTTCACTATATGGACTTTATCCGGACTTGCCGCCAAAAGTTAACTACAAGCCAAAACTCAAACAGGTTATGGGCCTAAAAGGTAGAATTACCAATATCCATGAGGTAAAAGAAGGCGAAGGCGTAAGTTACTCTCATAAATTTATTGCTTATGAGCCTGCAAGAGTCGCTACTATTCCGATTGGTTACGCGGACGGAGTATCAAGAAACCTGGCTAATAAAATCTGCGGGCTTTTAAATGGACAGAAAGTTCGCCAAATCGGGAATATTACAATGGACCAGATGATGTTTGATATAGGAGATATAGATGCTCAGCCTGGTGATGTCATAACACTTTTAGATGACAAAGATTTATCACTTGATAGCTGGGCTGAAATATTGGATACTATTAATTATGAATTAACCTGCAGGCTCAAAGTTCGTCTGCCGAGAGTTTATGTAAGATAGGAGCATTTTATGAAAAAGTTTTTAATATTAATGGCATTATTATCATTACCGGTTTTGGCAGAAGAAAGCCCGTTTGAAAATCTTTCCCAGTATTTTAATTACCTGCCTAATGCCGTTCACAACAACTGGACTCCGTATAAGGCCGATAAGGATTATGAAGTAACTG
>CALUQF010000007.1 GCA_944322835.1 Candidatus Gastranaerophilales bacterium
GTCCGTGAGTTTTTCTATTGCGCTTCTTAGAGTTGAAAATACACTTCTCGTATCATTTAAAGTTGTTTTTACAGTCTGTAATGCTTCTAAATCAGTCTCCAGCGATTTAACTTTTTCTTGTCTCACAGAAACAAATGCTTCTACCCATGAAGAGGTATCCAACCCGGAAACCAAACCGCTAAACGATATTGTCATAATAAAAATCCTTTTTTAGTTAATTGGTATATACTATTTATATTTATTATAATACATGTGTCTATTCTTTTCAACCCTATAAACAGATGAGATTGTTACATTTATTAATGTTTATGCTATAATTATTTTTGCTAATAGGAGAGGAATTATGTTAAAGAGAAACGCTAGTTGTGAATTAGAGCAGGAGCTGTTCAATAATGTTATTGAAAAAACTCCTGATTATATAAAGAATTTAGATTTACTTAATTTTGATAATGAGGGTGAATTTACTTTTACCCTAAAAAAAGAACATCTTTACCCGCATTCTGATTCAAATCCGGAAGGCTTGAATCTGCTGGAATGGTTTGCTAATTATGCAAAAGAAGCAAAAGTCTCAACTGCAGGTATTCGTGGACCTCAAAATATTATTTACCCTCAGGATACAAGATTCCCGATTAACTTAGTCGGAATTGTACTTGCAACTTTGGCTAAAGCTCTTGTTGCAAGGGAGAAATATAAGGGGAAAGAGGTCTTAAAACTTGCAGGGAGTGAAGTTAGATACAATTCTGATTTGTACCTTGATGCGATTGCACGTGTTCAGGCTGCACAGGGAATTAAGACTCTTGTGCCTCAAGGTAGAAAAACTATTCCTATTTGGCTTGCTTCATTTCTTGCATTCAAACTTGACTTAGTAGGCGGAGAATACATTACTTCAAGCCACGGAATTTCTGTTAAGACTGCTACTAAAGATTTGAATTCGCAGGGAAGCCAGTATTTGCCGGAAGAATCTATGGAATTTGTTGACAAAATTCAGGAAATCTTTGATAAGGTTGAAAAAGAAGGCTCTTATACGATTAAGATTGCTGCAAAAAATGATTCACTTATAGATGAAACTATAATGAGCAAATTAAATGACGGAATTGATTTGTATGTTGAGTACCTGAAATCAGGCGTTGCTCAAAATCTTGACGGCGTTAAGAAAATGAAATCAAAACTTTTTGTAGAATGTGTAGGCGGCTGTGCATATAGAACGCTTAGTCGTGTTTTAGAAAAGTTAGGAATTTTAGATAAATATGCCTGGAATAATACAGAAGAAGATCCGTTCTTCCACTCAATCGGGAAATATGATACTGACCCGAAGGGAAATAGGGTATTTTACGATTATTCCGTTGATGCGACTGTTGTTGCAAAACGTCCAAACGGAGAAAAATTCTTCCCTGTAATAGAATCTATGAATTATGAAAAGGTTTTTGCAGATTATCCGCTTGGTACGGTTGTTTTGATTACGGATCCTGATCACGACAGGCTTACTGTATGTCAGATGGAAGCTGCAGGGAACGAACCGGCGCTTGAAGAATATGGAATTTCTTATATTAAACTTGATGAAAATCGTATTTTGACTGTTTATAGCGCAAATCAGGCATTTTTGATGCTTATGAATTACAGAGTTAAACAGCTTAAAGCACAGGGTAAATTCAAAAATCACCCGCGCTTTATGATTAAGACCACAGCTTCCGCTCTATCCTGGGACGAGTGGGCTAAAGCTCACGGGATCAAGGTGGTTAATGTGCCTGTAGGATTCAAAGAAATTGCTAATATTATGAAAAAAGTTGAACTTCAAATCAAAAATAATCCGGATAAAGAAGTTGTCGTTAATGATGTATTCGGAAACTCAATTAACCTTGGAGTTCAGCCTCGCTTAATTTTCGGCGGAGAAGAATCCGGCGGAATGATTATGGGTTCTGAAGATTTGATAGAATCGCTTGCCGGAAGAAAAGCTATTGCAATGAGGGAAAAGAGTGCTACAGAGGCTATTATCGTTGCTTCTTCTCTTGCATCTAAACTCGAGGAGGATAATAAGACTCTATCAGAATATTTAACAGAAATTTTTGATGAAAATAATATAAGAGCAAAATACGATGTAAGAGAAGATATTTCTTATTACAACGAATCAGAACCTGATATCGAAAAGCTCAAAGCTGCAAAGGTTGAGGGTGAAAAACAAAGAACTAAGAATGACCTGTTTTATCTTTCACTTGCAATTGCTGTAAGAGACGGAATTGCGGATATTGAATCGGTGAAAAAAGTCTTAAACGGCACGTTTGCTGAATTAAACTTTGATAATTTGAAATCCGTTAAATTTGTCGGTGACGGCACTTATATGCTCTTTAATGATAAGTATATAGAAATTCGTCCTTCAGGCACAGATGCTAAAACAAAGGCATACGGCGGAGGAGAGAATCTGGAAGATATTGAAAAATTTGCCCGTGTTCTCGGCAACTACTCTGGAGAGAGAACAGAGCTTCATAAAGAATTGATTTCTGATGAGTTCTATAATAATTCTAAGGATAAGGCGATGGATTACTATCTTCAGTTTGTAGAAAAAGATGCAAATAATGAAGTGTTTGTAATTCCGGAGTATAAATTTTAACAAAAAACAGAGCGGGATTTAATCCCGCTCTATTTTAGTCATGTAAATTTGTTATTATACTAACAAATACTCTCTTATTATTTTTTCTATACGTACAGCAGATTTCCCATCTCCATATGGATTTTGAACTTTCAATCTGGTTTCATCTTTTGGCAGGGCCAAAATCTTTTCTGATTCTTTTATAATCACATCATAATCAGCACCGACAAGTTTAGACACACCGGCATCAATACCTTCTTTGCGTTCGGTCTCATATCTCATAACAAGAGTCGGGCAGGCAAAAGAGGGTGCCTCTTCCTGGATTCCGCCTGAATCTGTCAAAATAAGTTTGGCATTCTTCATCAAATAAACCAGATACGGATAATCAAGCGGAGGCAAAAGATAGATATTTTGAAAACCGCCTAATCTATTCTGTATCTTATTTTTAACATTAGGATTCGGGTGAACCGGTATTACAAATGTATGATTAGAATATTTTTCAGCTAAATAAGATATTGCATCAATAATTCTATCAATTCTTTCGCCGTGGTTTTCCCGTCTGTGAGCCGTTATTAAAACAAGCTTATCATCAATTGGAATATCTTTTTCTTTATAAAATATTTCGGAATTTTCAACAACCTCTTTAGATAAACAAAAAAGCGCGTCGATTACCGTATTTCCAACCACATGTATTTTATTTTCGGAAATATTTTCCTTTAATAACGCCTCTTTGTTAATATTAGTTGGAGCAAAATGCAATTCCGCGACTCTTGAAGTCATCTGCCTCATAACCTCTTCCGGGAACGGCTCATAAATGTCATATGAGCGCAAACCGGCTTCTACATGGAATACCGGAATTTTATGATAAAAACTTGTTAAAGCTCCGCAAAGTACGGTCATTGTATCACCTTGTACAATTGCAGCATCAATTTTATTTTCGTTAAATACTCTATCCAGAGATGTAAGCAATCTTGCCTGAATTGATGATAAAGATTGATTTTCGCGCATACTGTCAAGATTAATATCCGCCCTCAGACCAAAATATGCGAGTGTTTGGTTTGATAATTCTTTTTGCTGTTCTGTGTTACATATGATAACATTGTATTTCTCCGGATATTTCCTCATCTCAAGAATGACAGGCGCAAGTTTAATAATTTCCGGACGTGTTCCAAATATAAAAATAATATTTTTCATATGAAATATTATACAATAAAATATTTTTTTGCTATACTGGAAATATAAGGAGAGTTGTTAGTATGCGTCAAAGACCAAAAGAACAAGATAAGACAGAGCGTCGTCATAATTTTCTGCCTGTTGAAGAAAATTTGACCGCAGAGCAAGTTAAAGCAGAAGCTGATAGATGTCTGCATTGTAAAAACCCGAGATGCGTTCAGGGATGTCCGGTAAATATCCAGATTCCGGAATTTATAAAAGCTTTAAAGGAAGATAATCTTGATGAAGCCGGCGATATAATACGTCAAACGAGTATGCTTCCGTCTGTTTGCGGTCGTGTTTGTCCGCAGGAAAGACAGTGTGAGGGGAATTGTGTTTTAGGTATCAAGGGCGAAGCCATTGCAATTGGCGCCTTAGAACGTTATGTCGGCGATAATACATCGCCGGAGCCAGCTAAAATTATTCCATCAGGTAAGAAAGTAGCGATAGTAGGCTCCGGCTGCGCTGGTATGACAGCAGCTTGTGATTTAAGAAAAGCCGGACATGATGTGACAATATTTGAAGCTTTACATGAATTCGGCGGCGTATTAAGATACGGAATCCCGCCGTTCAGACTACCTAGAACCGTACTTGACAGAGAAATAAAATCTCTTATGGATATGGGAGTAAAATTCGAAAAGAATGTTATTGTGGGTAAATCTATAACCTTAAAACAGCTTCAGGAAGAAGGCTATGATGCAATATTTATCTGCTCAGGCGCCGGACTTCCTAAGATGATGCATATCCCGGGAGAGAACCTTAATGGAGTATTCTCCGCAAATGAATTTTTAACCAGAGTTAACTTAATGCACGCAAACGAAGATACCTGTGCAACACCTTTAAAGGTTGGTAAATCAGTTGCAGTAATAGGCGGCGGTAATGTTGCGATGGACGCTGCAAGGACTGCTGTCAGAGTTGGGTTTGAAAAGGTTTATATAGTCTATAGAAGAACTGAAGCCGAACTTCCTGCAAGACTTGAGGAGATCAGACATGCAAAAGAAGAAGGAGTTATATTCCAGTTCTTACATGCGCCTTGTGAAATTCTTGAAAAAGATGGTTATGCAGCCGGTATGAAATTTGAAATAATGGAGCTTGGCGAACCGGATGAGTCCGGCAGACGCAGACCGGTTGGGACAGGCAGATACTCTACGCTTGATGTAGATACTGTTATTGTAGCACTGGGAACAGGACCTAATCCTATAATCCAAAAATCTGCCCACCTGGACGGATTGGATTTTGAGATGGATAAAAAAGGTTATTTTGTAGTTAATCCTGATACGAGAGAAACTTCAATACCTGCAATTTTTGCCGGCGGAGATGTTGCGCCGGTGGGTGAATCCAATGCGATTAACGCAATGGGCGCGGGGAAAAAAGCTGCAAAAGCAATTAATGAGTATTTAGCTGGAAAGTAGATATAGGCATGCTCTAAATAGAGCATGCTTTTTTTATTTACAAAAATTTTATTATATGCTATAGTTTTAATGTAAAAGAGTGCACCAAGGTACAATTACCTATAGAAAATGAGGGCTTTTTATAATGCTTATAGAAAAATATTTGGAAGTTGTTGTAAAGCAGAGAGGTTCCGATTTACATATATCTGCAGGACTTCCCCCGGTTGTACGTATTGATGGAAATCTACAAAGAATGGACGTTCCGGCATTGAAACCTGAAGAAGTTGAATTATTGTTATTTCCTATGCTTAACAAGGAACAACGACGTAAACTTGAACAAGACTGGGAACTTGACTTTTCATACGGTATTCAAGGTTTAAGCCGTTTCAGGGTAAATATTTATAAAGATAGAGGAAACTATGCAGCAGCATTCCGTGTTATTGCATCAAAAGTTCCGTCTTTCAAAGAATTAGGTTTATCAGACACTGTTAGAAAAATTGCAGAAAAACCACGCGGTCTTGTTCTTGTAACAGGTCCTACAGGTTCTGGTAAATCAACAACTCTGGCTGCAATGATTAACTATATTAACGAAACACGTTCAGAACACATTTTGACGATTGAGGATCCTATCGAATTTATTCACCCGTCAAAACGTTCTATTATTCACCAGAGAGAATTAGGTCAGGATACAAGAAGTTTCGCTAACGCACTTAAATCAGCACTTCGTGAAGACCCTGATATCATTCTGGTAGGTGAGATGCGTGACTTGGATACAATTAGATTAGCGCTGACGGCTGCTGAAACCGGTCACTTGGTATTCGGAACATTGCACACATCTTCTGCTTCACAAACGATTGACCGTATTATTGACGTATTCCCGGAAGGTCAGCAGCAGCAGGTTCGTGTACAGCTTTCAAACTCTCTTGTAGCTGTATTTTCACAAACCCTTCTTCCGCTCCTTCAGGCAGACGGCACAAAACAGGGTCGTGTTATGGCGCAGGAAGTTATGCTTGTAATTCCTGCTATCGCTAACTTGATTCGTGAAGCTAAGGCAGCGCAAATCTACTCTACAATGCAGACTAACTCCGGTTTTGGTATGCAGACTTTAGAGATGTCTTTAAGAGATTTGTATATGAGAAAGAAGATTACGCTCGAAGATGCTCTGGCGCGTTCAAGCCGGCCGGAAGAATTCAAGCGGGGATTACAGAATTCATAAATGTAACAAAAAAGCGGGAAATCCGCTTTTTTTATTGCATTTTTAAGCTGTTTATAATATAAATATATAAGCTTTAGAAAAGGAGGAAGCCGAAATATGGAAACTTACGGAATTGAGAAATTAGGTATTATAGGTGCAAAGGCAGTATATAGAAATCTTTCACCTGCCGCACTTACAGAAAAAGCTCTGGAAAGAGGAGAAGGCTCTTTAAGTAATACGGGAGCTCTTGTTGTAACAACAGGAAAATACACAGGCCGTTCTCCTAAAGATAAATTTATTGTTGACACTCCGTCTATTCACGATGAAATTGCCTGGGGTAAAGTTAACAGACCTATTACAAGAGAAAAATTTAATGCAATAAAAGGTAAAATTGCCGCTTACTTGCAAAACCGCGAAGTATTTATTTTTGACGGCTTTGCAGGGGCTGATAAAACATATACTCAAAAATTCAGAGTTATTAACGAAATGGCAAGCCAGAACTTGTTTATTCACCAGTTATTAATCCGTCCGACAGCAGAAGAACTTGCAAATTACGGTACTCCGGATTATACAATCCTCTGCGCGCCGGGATTTAAATGCGATCCTGAAGTTGACGGAGTTAATTCGGAAGCTTGCATTGCAATAGATTATGAAGCTCATCAGATTATTATCTGCGGTTCTCAATACTCAGGAGAAATCAAGAAATCTGTATTTGCAACAATGAACTATATTATGACAAAGAAGAATGTTCTTCCTATGCACTGTTCTGCTAATATGGATCCGCAAACAGGAGAAACAGCTGTATTCTTCGGACTTTCTGGAACAGGCAAAACAACACTTTCTGCTGATCCAAACCGTAAATTAATCGGTGATGACGAACACGGCTGGTCTCCGGATGGCGTATTCAACTTTGAAGGCGGCTGCTATGCAAAATGTATTAACCTTTCAAAAGAACACGAACCTGAGATTTATAATGCAATCAAATTTGGTTCTTTGGTTGAAAACGTTATTATGGATCCTCAAACACGCGAATTTGATTTTAATGACGGAAGCTTAACAGAAAATACAAGAGTCGGCTATCCGATTGATTATATTGATAACGCTCAAATCCCTTCAAAGGGCGGAATTCCAAAAGTTGTTATATTCTTAACAGCTGATGCGTTCGGTGTACTTCCTCCAATATCAAGATTGGATAAAAACGCTGCAATGTACCATTTTGTAACAGGTTTCACATCTAAACTTGCAGGAACTGAAAGGGGTGTAACAGAGCCGCAGCCAACATTCTCAACCTTGTTTGGCGAACCTTTTATGCCTATGGACGCTTCTGTTTACGCAGAAATGCTCGGCGAAAAACTTGAAAAATACGGAACCAAGGTTTATCTTGTAAATACAGGCTGGGCTGGCGGAAGTGCTGCTTCAGGCGCTAAACGTATGAAACTAAGCTACACTAGAGCAATGGTAACAGCAGCATTAAACGGCTCTTTTGATAACATTGAGTTCAAGCACCACGATATATTCAATGTTGACTATCCGACATCTTGTCCGAATGTTCCTGATGAAATGCTTGATGCAAGAGGAATGTGGGCAGATAAGAACGCATATGATGAAGCTGCTAACAAATTGGCACAAATGTTTGCAGATAATTTCGCTTCAAAATATCAGAACATGCCGGCAGAAATCGTTAACGCAGGACCAAAAGCTATTGCTAAAGTTTAGTAAAGAAATAAAAAAACAGGGCGGCTTAAACGATTTTCGTTTAAGCCGCCTTTCTAATATCAATCCATAAAATCTGAATTATTTCCCTTAACTTGTTCTTTGGTATTTTCTTTGTCTAATGAGTCTTTAGCTTTCTGCCGCATTGCTTCCAAGTCCTCTTTTACATCTATTGCAACAAAGAAATCTACAACTTTTTGATAAATATTCGGACAAGCGGACTTAACCTTGTCCATAAAGCTGTCCCTTTCTGCACCAGTTAAAACGCCATCAGACTTTTTTTCGCCCTTTTCATTTGTAGTATCGCATTCTTTAAAAATGCTTTCTAATTTTTTAGAATCGCCGGCATTTACTTCAACACCTTGTTCTTTAAAAAAGGTCTGCATTCCGTTAATACTAAAATTAATGTTGTTAAAATCTTGAACCATAAATTCACTCCTTTATTTTGTACAACCAATTTCATTAACGACATTTTTTTTCAAAACTTTAGGATATATTAAGAAAATGTTACAATCATAAGTACTTATTGGAAAATAAAAACGCCTGCTTTATTCTTCGGTACCTAACTATTTTACGATAAAACAACCATCTCACAATTTTTGCAATCAAATTCAAGCGGGTATTCGACGCCAAATTCATCAGTGAGTATAAGTTTTTCAGGGGTTTTGCATCTCCCAAGAGCGTATTTGATACAATGTTTTGTGCGCATAAGCTCTATTTGCTTTCGTGGAGAAGAAATCTCCGGGGCGTATTCTATAACTTTACACCCGCATTGTGTATAAAACTCTTCGGCCTCTTTATTTGAGACATTCCCTCTGTAATCTATCTCTTTTTGAAAATACGGAGCGCAGCTCATCTTTTTTTGAACCTGTCTTTTATATGTTCTTAATCTCTTGTCCATAAGAGATTCAAATATTTCGCGGCGAAGAGAATTAATTGCGCTAACTGGCATGAAGGGAATTTCGGAGGCGATTTTTATATCGAAGATATAAAAATCGCCCTCTCCTGTTTTAGAAAACTGTTTTACAAATGTTTCTTTCATCTTTTCCGGATTGTTTGCTTTTTCTGTTGAGGTAATTGTTTCTACTATACAAACTCCATCTTCATCTTTAATATATATTTTCCCCTCTTTAACCTCTACCCAAATTCCTATTTGACGTTTAACCGGACGTGATAATGCTTTTTCAAACTCCACATCTGTGTTTCTAAAAATTTCCGTTCCGGCTTTTATTTGTAATACTTTATTCGGAAAAATTTTCTCTCCTTCAACCTTGTTTACAAGGAAACCCTCATTTTCAAACATAAGCCCGTCTTGCGGGTGTATTTTTTTGTCGGTTTCAATAATTATATAGTTTTTCCCGACTGATTTAACTTTTCCTAAATACTCACCCTTAGATTTTGGTGAAATAAAGTTATAACAATCCCCTCTGCCTTCAAGAAAATAGTCGGTAAACCCTCTGTTAAAACTTTTTTCCGGATTAGGGGTAAACGGATAAACCGATTTTCCGGAAGATGTTTTTTTAGAATATTTATCAAGCCGGGTGCGGTAAAATGCTGTAATATTTTTTACGTACCCGCAATCCTTAAGCCTGCCTTCTATTTTAAATGAGAAAATCCCGTTTTTAATCATTTTATCAAGATGCTTAGAAGCGTTAAAATCCTTGAGGCAGAGTGCGTGGATATCTTTTGCAAGAATCTTGCCGTCTTGGGTTTTAACTGTATATTTTTTTCTGCAAGGCTGTGCGCATTCTCCTCTATTTGCCGAGCGCCCGCCTATATAGTTACTTAAATAGCACTGACCGCTGTATGAGACACATAAAGCTCCGTGAACAAAAGCTTCCAACTCTAAATCCGGATTTGCATTATGGATTTCTTTTATTTTGTCTAAAGAAAGTTCTCTAGCAAGTACAACGCGTGAAACTCCGATTTTATTAAAAAAGCTTACCTTTTCAATAGTTCTGTTGTCGCATTGCGTACTCATATGTACAGGGATAGAAAGTTCAGCATCTATTATTTTTTTTAGTAACCCCATATCCTGTATAATAACAGCATCAACTCCTATTTTATCAAGTTCTTTTATAAGTTTAAAAGCCTCTTCAATTTCTTCATCTTTAAGTATTGTATTAACCGTGATAAAAACTTTTGCCCAGAATTTGTGTGCGTATTCAACAACTTCTTTTATATCCTCTAAAGAATTAGGCGCATTTCTCCTTGCACCGAATGCTGAAGCACCCATATAAACAGCGTCAGCCCCGCAATCTATTGCCGCAAGTGCAGTTTCTTTATCTTTAGCCGGTGATAGAAGTTCCGTAAGCACAATATTCCTTTCTTATAATATTAATAATATAACAAGAAATAGTTGTTTTAAATATATATCATTATTCTGGACGACTGTAAATAACTTTACCAATAAAAAATGAGATTTTTAGCATTCTAACGCACGACATGGCACGCTCCCTCTCCTTACAGGAGAGGGGTGGGGTGAGGTGTTATTGTTGGGTTTCACCCAACCTACTTTTCTTTTCTACACGCCTACATTTACAGGACATTACACGATATCTGGGTATAAAAAGACCCCTCGCCCGAATTTCTAAGTTTCGCTCAAGCTCAACTTGAAATTCTACCCTCGCCCGCAAGGGGCGAGGGTAGTGTTCACTATACTCCCATACGTTTTCCGAATATTTTTTTCATAAACGACATAAATCCGCCGTTTTCAGCAACATCTTTGATTTTTTCGTAATTATCCATTACAAACTGGTTTCTCGGATCAATTTCTTTTAACCTGTCCATATATTCTAAAGCACCGTAGTTATCTCCGATTGATTCTCTGAATTCTGCAAGTTTTTGGAGCGCAAGTTTGTTCTTTGGATCAACATCTGCGAGTCTTTCATAAAATTCACTTGCTTTTGTTTTATCGCCCTCTGCCTCTAAAAGGGCTGCTATTGTTTCAATTAGGTCAATATCTTTATCATTAAACCTGTATGCTGTAAGGTACTCATTCAGAGCAACATCTCGTTCACCTCTTAAAATATTATATTTACCCCAGTTTATGTGTTCATTAAATGAATCGTCCTGCTTTTCACAAATAAGAGCTCTCATCTGGTAAATTAGCGGAGAATTCGGGTCTAATTTTGCAAACTCATCAATTTCCTTAAAAGCTTCATCAAACATATCTTTTTGGAAATAGTATTGAGCAAGAAGAGAATGAAAGGTCTTTTCGTTTGAATACTTAGACTTATTTTTCATTAAAATTTCATATCCGGCTTCGTTTTTCCCCATATCAAACAAGGCTCTTGCCTTAGTTAAGTCGTTTTTAGTAAGCTCATAAGCTTTTTCCGGCTGAGAATTTCTAATATAATATCCGGCAAGAATTTCTTCAAAACCTTTAAACCCTCTGTCATTTCGTCCTCGCTCAAGAGTCTGTATTGCAGAGATTAAGCCCTCTGTTTTTTCATATAGCTCGGCTAATTTTAAAAATACTGTGGCATTGCCTTCATCATAATCCGATATTTTTAAATACTCATCAATTGCTTCCTGAAGTTTCCCCTGCCCTTCGCATAATCCGGCATACAAATATCTTGCAGGTAATGCTTCTTTAGGGTCTTTAGCGTGATCTATTGCCTTTTTGTAATCACTTCTTGCATGGCTCATCTGCTGTTGAAGAGCGTGCAGATTGCCTCTGAACAAATAATACTTAAACCTATCCTCGTGACAGAATAAATCTATAAGCTGTTCATGGGCAAGAATATTTGCAGGATCAAGTTCCAGAATTTTGGCATAATATGTTTTAGCATCATCTTTTTTGTCCAAAATCATTGCAACATGAGCAAGTTTTGTTAAAATTTCTATATCATCAGGCTTTTTAACAAGTATTTTTTTATATTCTGCATACGCTTCATCATATTTTTCATTTTGTTCAAGTTGTTCTGCTAAATTCATATTATTCTCCTAGTTAAATTTATTCTGTGCTGCAGCCATTCCCTCTTTAAAATAGCACTGGATTCCCTCTTTTGCTTTTCCAATGGCACCCTTTAGGACTTCAAGTTCTTCTTTTGAAAAATTTTGTAATACAAAAACTTCAGAAGGTATATTAGGCTGCGGTCCTATCCCGATTTTTAATCTTGCAATTTCACTTGTACCCAGATGCTTTATTACGGATTTAATCCCGTTATGGCCTCCGTCGGAGCCGTTAGGACGAAATCTTATCTTGCCGAGTTCAAGTGATAAATCATCAAATACGATTAAAACATCTTCTACCGGTATTTTATAATAATCCATAACTGCTCTCACAGCCTCACCCGACAGGTTCATAAAAGTGGTTGGTTTAATATAAAGACAATCGCCGATATTGGTTATGAGACATTTGAGTCTTGAATTCTCACGAAAAGTCAGGTTTGAATTTAGCGCAATACTATCTATGAGCATAAATCCTGCGTTATGCCTTGTAAAAATATATTTATCGCCAATATTCCCTAATCCTGCAACTAATTTCATCTGAATCGTCTCATATTTTTCATCATCTGGTGCATAGAAAGTTTTGCTTTCTGCTGGTTACCTCCGATATTTTTCTTAAAATCAGATACACCTTTCATCATTTTTCTCATCTGTTCAAACTGATTGATAAAGACATTCAGGTCATGTATCGGAATCCCTGAACCCGCAGCAATACGTTTTTTGCGGGAAGAATTCATTAATTCCGGGTGTTCGCGTTCTTCCGGCGTCATACTCTGTATGAATACTTCAATTCGCTTGAACTGTTTTTCGCCTTCATGTGAAAGTTTTTGCCTGTCGTCTTTAGAAATTTTTAACCCCGGAATCATTCCCAGAAGCTGATCAATTGAACCGAACATCTTCATCTGTGACTGCATTTTGAGAAAATCGTTGAAAGAAAATTCTGCCTTAGCCATTTTCTTTTCCATCTCCATTGCAGTCTTTTCATCAAAAACTTCCTGTGCTCGTTCTACAAGAGATACAATATCCCCCATTCCGAGAATTCTTGTTGCCATTCTCTCCGGATAAAAATCTTCAAGAGCGTTTAGTTTTTCTCCCGTTCCTGTTAATTTAATCGGCTTATGCGTGCAATATACAACGCTTAATGCAGCCCCGCCTCTTGAGTCACCGTCAAGTTTTGTAAGTACAAGTCCTGTAATACTCAGCTGCGCATCAAAGTTTTCAGCAACATTAACAGCTTCCTGCCCTGTCATAGAATCAATTACCAGAAGCTTTTCAGCAGGGTGGAAGATTCTATCTATCAAAAGCAATTCTGCCATCATGTCTGTATCAATCTGCAAGCGTCCGGCTGTATCAAGGATTAGGGTGTTAAATCCTTTTTCTTTTGAATAATTTATAGCATTTTGTATAATTGCCTGAACATCTTTAGACTCTTCTTCCGAATATACTTCGACCCCAATTTGTTCTCCTAAAGCTTTTAATTGGGTTATAGCAGCAGGTCTGTATACGTCACAGGCAACAAGCAGAGGATTTCTGCCTTCTTTTTTTAATTTAACAGCAAGCTTAGCAGAAGAAGTTGTTTTACCGCTCCCTTGAAGCCCGAGCATCATAATAAGGTTCGGGTGCCCCGAAAAATCTAGCGGGTTAGCTTCTTTTCCCAAAAGTTCGATTAATTCATCATGAACAATTTTTACAAGCTGCTGTGAAGGATTAACTCCCTGCAAGACATTTTCGCCTTCAGCCCTATCCTTAATATTGGAGATAAAGGCCTTAACGACTCTTAAATTAACATCAGCCTCCAATAAAGCTCGCCTTATTTCTCTAAGAGCCTCTTGCATATTGTCCTGCGTAAGCTCTTTTTGGCCTGCGGTTTTGGCAATAATATCCTGTAATTTGTCTGATAACGAATCGAACATTTGTGATATCCTCTAATACTATAGAGAAAAGGATAACACAAACATACAATTATGAGAATATGCTGAAGGTTCTTTCAGTATTATCGTTTCTTACAGTTTCTATACCTTTAATCATTTCGTTAATAGCTGATTGTTCTGTTTCAAGGTTTTGCATTCTTGTATCAATTCGGGATTCTTTTTCATTTATAATACTTTTTTGGTATTCATACTCAACTAAAGCAGCTTCTTGTGCATCGGAATCATTAACCTGGAAAATATTATCAAAGTTTGTTGCAGAATTTGTATCATATTCAAAATACTCTTTGCCATCATCATCAGTCGCAGTTTCAACAGTTGTAATATAATACCTGTTGTTTTGCAACATCTGGTTAAGATAATCATTGTCCGATACCTGTGAATTTGCAGTCCAGCCATTTTCGGCGATAGCAGAGAAAATTTTATCATAGAAAGCTATTGAGCTTTCCTGTTCAGATGTTAATGTCTGGTTAGAAGTATCAACAGCTTCATCATATTCAGCTTTAGCAGCATCGAGTTCGGCTTTTTTTGTTTCATAAGTTTGATATTCTGCAGAGTTTCTATCAACTGTTGAATAGTACATTATATTAGAATCTACAGAATTTTGTTTGCAGCTTCCGCCAGCAGCCTCATAATTTCTCAATAAATTTTCAACCAGATTGCTTATTCTAATAAAGAATTTGCCATCAGTATTTACTCCCTCACCTTGAGTCCGTTTAGAAACCGCAACTCCGTATTGGTTAAGTACAGAGCTTTTATCGTCACCACAAGCATAATAACCCGATTCAAAAGCATCTATAAAATCATGATATTCTGTTTTTGTCTCATCGCAAGCTTTTGCAAAAGCTTCATAGTCCTCGTCGGTTAGATGATTTTTTGCGTTACCTTTTAAAATTTCAAACAATTCATCCATGAGTTGTTTTGCAGCATTAGGATCCTGAGTGTTCAACCCTAAGTGATGAGAACCGCTCTCTGATTGCAAACCTGCTTCATAACTATAACCCAGATTAACAGGATCTGTAAAATCCCAATCATATTGTGCAGGTAAATCTCCGAATAGTATCATAAAATCTGTATCTTTTGTGCTCTTAGAACAATCTTCTAAAGCTTTATCAACTTCTGCCTGCAGTGTATTAACTTTATCAGCAGAAGTTTCTAGTTGAGCATTTGCTGCTTCAGAAGCCTCTATATCTTCTGCCGGGATTCCTGTTAATGATGACAATATTTCTGCACGATTTGCTTCCCAATCACCACCGGGAGCACCATTAGGAGAAATCATTTCAGCGTATTGCTTATATTTATTATCTAATACAACTTTTCCTGACTTATCAGTAATTAGATAAGGCGTATTATTGTTAGCGGACCCCGGACGCATTAAATTTGCATAACTCAAATCAACATAAGATGCTCCAGAGTTAGTAGACCATTTTAAAGTCTTTGAACTAAGAGCATTTTGATAATCCTTTGATATTCCCTGCATTTCGCGTGTTAGGGAAGTTTTTTGCAAAGACAAGCTTTCAAGCTGCCGGCCGATTGTGTTTTTTCGGCTGGTAAGCTGCAATAGTCTAACTTGTGATGCTGCCATTCCCATAAAATCCGCTTTCCTTTATTTAGATTTTCCCTTGTTTAACATGTATAACGGCTAATTCAGGCAAAAACTTTAATTTTTCGCAAAAATTGTTACATTTCTTAATAAAACATATTAAATCCTGTAAAAACAAGGGCCACAACCCCTCACCTCACGGCACTGCTGTCACGTTAAAAAAATAATAAAAGAGCAAGACACAGCTTAAATTTTAACGGGACACTAGTGCTTGGAGAGATGAGGGAAATGATACTCTTTAGATGATTAGGCTGACACCTCACCCCAACCCTCTCCTGCAAGGCACTACTGTCCAAGATAAATTTATAAACAAACATCGTATACTACTACATATCTGCAATTGCGGAATAGCACAAGATGTCTAGACATAAAAAAGACCTCTCACCCGAATTTCTAAGTTTCGCTTTGAGGCTCAACTTGAAATTCTGCCCTCTCCCGCAGGGGGCGAGGGCAGCGCCACGCAATGCGTGGAGCCTACCCGCCCCTTGTGGGATGGTGAAATCTTTGATTTCGGAAGATGGGGCTAAATCATCACAAAATACAATAAAAATTCTATCAATACACCATCCATAATAAGAGAGATAACATTCAGGGTTTACATCTTTCAAAACATAAGTTAAAATACTAATATAGATATTAAAAGAAAGTGTGTGTGAGATTATGATTAGACCTGTAAATGCCTTAGCCCCTAAGGTATTATTTAAGGGGCATGATTCTTATTCTGATAATCCTGTAAACCGAAAATTCGAGAGACGTCTTGCATTATTGAATGCCGGAAGTGTATCTGTAATTGCGGGTGCTGCAACTATGCTTGTTGCAAGAAGCTACACATCTTCCTGGAAACATGCCGGCTGGTTCGGGTTGGGAGCAGGAATTATTACAATGTTATTTGCCGCTCCGAGATTCTTGTATAAAGCAGGAATTAAAGCTTATACTAAAGAAAAAGAAATGGATGTTTTTACAAAAGAAAAAGAGATACAGAAAAAACTTCTGAGTGATGTAGATGAAGCTATAGAAATGCATAGCGAAGATTTGTCGGAAAAACTGGAAAACTATTCAAAATCAAAAGAAAAGAATACACCTAATCCCTCGGAGAAACCTTCCCGATACCGAAACCTTCTTTCGCAATCATAAGAGCAGTATATCCGGCAAGCCCCCAGGCTCCGATTTTGGCAAAAATGCCTTTACCGGCAAGTGCCATTGAAGCGAGAGAAACTGGCAAGATATGTTCTCCTAATGAATTTAAAAAACCTTTACAGAAACCTTTAATACTTCCAAATATTGAAACCAGCGGATTATTCATACGATAATCTGCAACCTTATCTTGAATAAAATTAGTAACATGACTTTCTGTTGACATAGTTCTGGTTGCATCATGAATACGCTCGAAATGATCGGCATTAACAATTAATTTTTCTCTTCTGGATTCTTCACTGCCGACTTTGCCGGCATCATAAAGAGCCGCACTTATTCCTGCTATTCCAACTGTTTTACATACTACATTTGCAACAGAAAACATGATGAACTATCCTTTTTTAGTTTCTTCCTTTACCTTTGGATCCGGAATATCTTTTACTTCTTTTCCCTGAGACATTTTTAATAAAATATCAGCAGCCTGTAATACATCTTCTTTATCAGCTTCAGGATTTGCCTGAATATTATGCAGAAGCTCTATTGTATAATCATTCCCGCTTGCAAGTTCAGACGAAAATGCGCTTAGAGAAGCTATACGAATCAGTTTTGAAGGATCCTGAAGCATTTTATTTAATAAAGCATTCAAAGCAGGATCATCATAGCGCCTCTTATCTTCATCCAATCTTGTCAGAATTTCTTTTGATGCCATAAGACGGATTTCTTCATTTGGATTATTCAAATAATTTTCAAGTGATTTTATATAATCGTCTGTAAGCGGGACAACTTTAGAATCCTTAGCATTCTTCTTTTCTTCTTCTAATGCGGCAGCTCTTGCATCTAAATCATCTATAACACCTTGAGATTTTGACAAATCCTGTGGTTCCGGAGTCTTTGCCTCATATTCTTTAACATTCTTTTTGTCTGCTTCTATCTCCTTTGCATTCATTGCTGCATCATTGGGTGCCGGAAGCAGACCTTTTACCTCTTCTGTAGCACCTTGTATTTCTGCAGGCTTTTGTACACTGGCCGGAGTCCCCTGATAATTATAGTTGTTCAAATAATATTGAGGAGGGTAAGCATACTGCCCCTGTGCAGGATTTGTCATTCCATAAGGATTTTGTATTTGCGCCGGAACTTGCTGCTCCATTGGCATACTTGCATAAGCCTGCGGAATGCCATTAATTCCCTGCGCCTGCGGGCATCCTCCCGGCCCCGCATAAACTGCCGGATTTGCTATCTGAATCGTTACGCCTGAATAATTCGGATTAATTGGATTTGTCATAAAAACCTAACCTTTTTGTTTCACACCTTTATATTATTATAAAGTCTAAAAGTAAATAAAAATTGCTATATAGTGATATTTTTGTTACGATATGTAAAGAGGTAAATATGGGAATTAGGGTTTTAGACTGTACATTAAGAGACGGTGCATATGTTACAGAGGGTTCTTTCGGAGAAAATTGTATTAAAAATATTATCAAAAACCTTAATCAAGCAAACATAGATATTATTGAATGCGGTTGGTTAAGTAAAAAAAAGCATAATAACGGAAACGTATTTTTTAACACACCGTATGATATTGAAAAATACAAGCTTAATAACAATTCTAAGCTTGCTCTGATGTTTGATTTCGGGAAATATAACCCCGATAATTTAGAGACCAATTCCGGAATAATTGATATAATACGAATAGCTTTTCACAAAGAAAATTTAGATAAAATTTCATTTACCCTTTTTGAGTTAAAATCAAAAGGGTATAAAGTTTTTTTGCAGCCTTCAAATATTATGGAATATAGCAAAAATGATATTAAGAAATTGTGCAAACAGGCAAATTCAAGCGAAGTCGATGCTCTTTATATTGTAGACTCATATGGCTCAATGTTTCCTGAAGATTTGGATAAGATAATGCCGCTTTTTGCCGAAAACACCAATGAAAACATAGAGCTTGGATTTCATTCACATAATAATATCCAGCTTGCGTTTGGACTTTCTATTCAGTTTATAAATCACCTGAAACCCCGAAATATAATTATCGACTCCTCACTCTGTGGCTTGGGACGCGGTGCCGGAAATACTAAAACCGAACTTTTGATTCACTATCTCAATAAGCAAGGCGCAGAATACAAACCGGATTTTATCTGGAAAATTATTGAAGAAGATATAAATCCGTTTTATAGTAAATTTAATTGGGAGTATAACTCTAAACGTGGATTAAGCGGTATAATGGGCCTGCATCCTGATAGATAAATTATTATTTCTTTATCCTGTCAGCAATTTTTTTACAGCGAATTTTATCAATTTCTTCCAGTACATGTTCCACCGGAATTTCCCAAGCTCCCGCCGTTGGAGCCTGAAAAGGTTTAATGCTTTTATACCATCCGATATCTTCACCCTGAGTTTTAAACCAGCGCCATTCTACAATTCTGTTAAATAATCCAAAAGTTTTAACACCAAGAGCTCCTGCAAGGTTCATAACACCATTATCCGTTGTTACCATTAAATCCATACAGTTCATTGCACAAGCTGTATCTTCCCAGTTTTTGAATGTTTTACCCAATCTAATAAGCTGCGCATCATTAGGAACCATATCCATCTGACGGGTAAGATCATCCACCTGAAAACTGTACACTTCTACATCAGGAAGGCGCATCAAAGGATACAGGTAGCCCAAAGGAATATCTCTATCCGTTTCCTTACTTGCCAGAGTTCCCTCATAAGCAATACCTATTTTTATTTTATCATTATCATTAATATGCTCTTTTTTATAAGCATTAATTTTTGCTTTTGGCACCTTCAAATATCCGCCTGCTTTTGGTATTGTATCAGGCCGTGTCTCACACACAATTGGTAAATCCATCATAGGTATCCAATAATCATAACTTATTTCTGGGATTTGAGATTCTGTATATATTTCCACACCTAATTTAGAATCCTTAAAGAGCCCTACAAGCGAATCCTGTACCACTAAAAAAACTTCTTTGCATCGTTTTTTTAAATCATCAAGAAATCTTACAAACATAATTGAATCACCAAAGCCCTGTTCAAAGTGTACCAAAATACGTTTGTCTTTGATATCTAATTTCATATTCCATTTTTTCTTCTTTGTAGTTAACAGCTGAGGAAAAGCTACATTTTTCAAATCTTCTTTTTGAAATCTGTGCTGAAGGAATTTAAAACCTTCAGAAAAACGCTTGTGTCTTACAAGATATGCACCATATGCGTGTAAATCAGAGTGAGTCGGATTAAGATACATTAGTTTTTGATAAAATTCATCTGCTTTCTGTATCTCATCAAACTTACCATAGACATATGCCAAATTCTTTACAACAATTCTGTTATTTGGTGCAAGCTCATATGCACGGGTTAAATAT
The DNA here is from genome assembly GCA_944322835.1 of Candidatus Gastranaerophilales bacterium. Lineage (GTDB taxonomy): Bacteria > Cyanobacteriota > Vampirovibrionia > Gastranaerophilales > Gastranaerophilaceae > CAG-196. The sequence continues at coordinate 20,086 of CALUQF010000007.1, forward strand.
TCAATTTGTTTATCCTTAAATTTATCTTGATAACAGGTTGAATATAAATGACCCAGCATATTATAGATTGAATAATTATTTTTATTTTTCTCAAGAGCTTTTTCATAATATTCAATGGCTTTTTTGTTATCCTTAATATCAGTGTAAGTTAAATCTGCAAGATATACGTATACATCTTCTTTATCCGGAGAGACCTCTTCAAACCGTTTTAGAAACTTTATCGCTAAATCTGCGTTTCCTATAGATTTCATACAAAGTCCGATATTTTTGTAAATGGTGACTGGAAAGCCGGAAAATTTCATAATCTCACGGTATTGTTCAATAGAAGAAATATATTTTTTGTCAACAAACATCTTTTGAGCATATTGAAGCGCATAAGTCATATATTGATTAATAATTTTATTTCTCTCGGCTTCATCCAAAATCTGAGGAATAATATCTCTGTATGTTTTAAGTCCTTTGTCAAAATCATTATTTTTACAATAATATTCAGCCATTGCAACATCCAAGGATGTAATCAAATCCTTAGAATTGTCCATTGGAATTTCTTTTCTTACTACCAGTCGTTTTGAAACCTGCATCTATCCTCTCTCCAATAAAATCTGCTATTTATAATAATAGCATGTCCGGCTATTTTTTTGAACTTAAACCGGGAAAAATAGGTTATATGAATTAATTTCAATCAGTCATAAATCAATTTTTGTATGTTTAAACAATGCAATTTAGCCTTCTACCATGGATTTAAAATGTTCAAAATCTTCCATGGTGTCAATACCGACTGGAATATTGTCGACTACAGCAACTTTAATTTTCATGCCATTTTGTAAAGCACGCAGCTGCTCAAGACTTTCCGCTTTTTCATATGACGATTGCGGCAGTCCGGTCATTTTAAATAAAGAATCTCGTTTATAACCATATATACCTAAATGTCCGTAAAATTTCCAAGTACCTTTATCATTTGAACTGCGTTCATACGGAATTTTTGAGCGCGAGAAGTACATAGCGTAATTGTTATTATCAAAAATACATTTTACGAGATTTGGATTATTAACCTCTTTCATATCAGTAATTTCCCGTACTAATGTTGAAATATCCGCCTGCCCATCATTCTTTACTCCGCCGATGACCAGCTCTATATTATGCTCTTCTATTAAAGGCTCGTCTCCTTGTAAATTAACTATATACTCTATTTCAGGATGCCTTTCGGCGACTTCGGCAATCCTATCGCTGCCGCTTTTATGATTTGCAGATGTCATCTCAACTTCCGCACCAAAAGCCTTGCAGGCAGCATAAATTCTCTCATCATCCGTCGCTATAATTGCGCGGTCAGCAAGAGAACATCCGGCAGCTTTTTCCCAAACCCATTGAATTATAGGTTTATTCTTTGCTTTTAAAAGCGGCTTTCCTTCTAATCTTGAAGAACCATACCGTGCTGGTATAATTATTGCGGTTTGTTTTTTCATTGTTGCTCTCCTACTTTGTTGCATTAATAAACACGGCATTTGTTTTTAAATCAATTTCACGTCCGGTCAGATAATTTTGAACATCCTGCATATATTTTTCAACAGTCGCTTCATCAAAATATTTCAGATATCTTTCCTTTGTTGACGGCTGGTCCGGAGATGGCGGGTTTATAAACCATTCCCTTACCATGTTTGGCTGAACAATGTATCTTGAACGAACTTCCTGAAGTTTTACATCAGGAATAGAAAAACCCGAAATCTCCAGATTAGTTCTAAGTGTATGTTCATCAAAATTACAAAGAGAATCAAGGGGATTTTCCATAATTTCGTTTTCAACACGCTTAAAATCTTCATATTTTTCAATATACATCGGATCAAGAATCTCCCAATAACGGGTGTTTGAACGTATTATCGGTTCAAATGCACACAATTTTCCGCCCGGTTTTAATACTCTGTAAATCTCATTAAAAGCCGGTTGTTTGTTAACAACATGAACAAGCACAGAACGCATAAGAGCTTTGTGAATAGTGCTCTCTGGTAGAGCTATATGCTGTACAGGACATTTCAACAGTTCATAGCCGCTTGTAACCCCTGATTCATCCAGAATTTTTTTGCAGTCATCAAGGCAATCCTGAAACATGTCCGAGAAAATAACCTTACCCTGACAATTTTGCATTTCCAACGCCTTAAATGCCAAAAGTCCGGTTCCGCAGCCGATATCAAGTACTACATCATAGGGTTTAATTTCTGCATAGACCAAAATTACATCTCTTACCGCTTCTAACCACTTGGTAGTTTGCTCAATCATTTCCGGAGTTTGTCCGGCAAACCGATTTTTTTTAAGCCATTGGGTCCAATTTTTGCAAATCTCACTCATATCATCTCTTCCTTCTTGCTGGGATACGAGTAGATTATACTATATTTTTTAATATAGAGCAATTATTTAGCAAGATTTGCTTTTGTAAATTCAGTTATAAAATCAAAGCCTTCTTTAATCTGTCCGTTAATTTTGTCAAACAATTTTATCCAATCATAAGAAGGAATTCCGTTCGGAGAATAATGCCCCATACCGCCTGCAATTTTGTTGTTTTTAACAACGAGGTATTCATAAGCATTATTATTAAAGCGTAGTATGCCTTCTTTTCCGTCTCTTAACGGAATATTTAAATTTTTCGCATTCTTTAAAGGGTTAGCTTTGCTATTAACCGAAGATATTTGATTTATATTCATTTTTCACCTGCTTTCTTGTATATAAAAAACTGTAAATTTTTTTTTTGCTATCAAAAAAATAGCTTTCTGATTTACAGAAAGCTATTTTTTATTCTACTAAAAATTCCCTTATACCGCATATACAGAAACTTGTTTTCTATCGCGTCTGTGAGGTTCAAATTTTACTTGACCGTCTATCAGGGCGAATAAAGTATCGTCTGAACCAATACCAACATTATTACCCGGATGAATCTTTGTTCCTCTTTGGCGAACAAGAATATTACCGGCTTTCACAATTTCACCACCGAACTTTTTTACGCCTAATCGCTTTGCTTCCGAATCACGGCCGTTACGGGTTGAACCCATACCTTTCTTATGTGCCATTTTATATCTCCTTTAAGTTAATTTATTCTATTTCTATCAAAATGCAAGTTATTCTGCTGCTTCAGTACCTTCTGCCTTAGCTTTTGCTGCGGTTGTTCTGATTTTGTTAATCATAACTCTTGCAAAACCTTGTCTGTGGCCTTGTTTTTTTCTGTAGCCTTTTTTAGGTCTCTGCTTAAATACTATTATTTTCTTTGCTTTATCGTTTTTAACAATAGTACCTTCTACTTTTGCGTTTGCAACATAAGGCTGGCCGACTTTTGATTTTTTACCGTTTACTATCATAACGACTTTATCAAAAACAACTTTAGCGTCTTTTTCTTCGCCTAACAATTCGACGTCAACATAACGTCCTTCTTCTACCTGGTATTGTTTACCGCCTGTTTCGACTATTGCGTACATTTGTACATCCTTTCTTTTTGAGGAATCGTAGGGCTTTAGCTAATATTATTTGCTAATCTTTACATTTTTCCATGCATATATGCAACAGTGCCCGTTTAGAAACGATTAACCTATCTAATACTATTTACATCCCTAATTTAAACACAACAGAGAGTATAGTGTCAAGCCGGCATGTTTAAATTTGTTTACAATTATTATTTACCGACGATAAGTCTGCAAATCAATAGGTCGTGGTTTAAACTCCACTACAATTGTCAGATGGGCAAACCCTAAAAGAGCAAAAGATTTCAAAATATAGAGAATTATCTATTTTTGGCTTACATTTCTCTTAAAAAAAATTATCCTGCCGACTATTGCACAAAAATAAAGTGTGTGGTAGAATTCATATGTGGGCAAATTAACGCCTGTTTGTACATAATAAAGGGGTGACTATGCTAGTTTCTGCAATATCGGTTAATAATCACAACGGTTATCATATGAGTGCAAATATGCCTTTTTATAACAGTCGTTCCAGTGAAACTATAGGTGACACTTCTTTTAATTCTTTAACCCCATATACAAATAAAAAGTCTGTTTCTACTGAGAAACTACCGCAAGTCTATGATAATATAAATGAATGGCAAACATTCTGTCACAATCAAATTTTAGGCGGGAAACTTAACGTTATTGCTTAAGTTATGAAAAAGAGTTTAATTTTGGGATTTTTTGATGGAGTACATATTGCTCATCAGGCCGTAATAAATACTGCGCTTGAAACCTCTGGAGATGCTGTTCTCGTCACGTTTAAAGAGTCTCCTGCTAAATATTTTAAGCAAAAATGTCAATATATTTTATCAAGAGATGAGTCTGTTAAAAAGATAAGAGATACGGGCGTAAAAGAAATTATTGAGCTCGATTTTAACAGGATAGCAAATCTTACTGCAGAAGAATATCTCTGTTATTTAAAAAAAGAATTTTCACCGGCTTATATTACAACAGGGTTTAATCATACATTTGGGAAAAATAAGGGTGGGAATGCGAAGTTTTTATTAAAGAATCAAGAAAAATTCGGATATAAGTACTTTTGTACTCCTGCATTAAAAATAAACGGAGAAATTGTAAGTTCGACATTCATAAAAAAGCTTTTAAGCGAGGGAAAAATTGAACATGCCAACTTTCTATTGAATAGTAATTTTTTATTGGAAGGAACTGTTATAAAAGGTGCGCAGCTCGGACGAACTATTGGTTTTCCGACTGTTAATATTAAATATCCTGAAAATATTGTAAAAATTCCGTTCGGAGTCTATTCGGCAAAGATTGGGAACAATCAGGCAATGTTGAACTGGGGGATAAAACCCACTGTGAATAATACGAAAACACCGGTTGTCGAAGCTCATATTCTCAATTTTTCAGGGGATCTCTACGGTAAAAATATAAAACTGGAAATTACAAAAAAGATTAGAGATGAAATGAAATTTTCGTCTCTTGAAGATTTAAAACATCAAATTGAAAAGGATATAATTTCATGCTCAAAGTAGTTATTATCGGATATGGTACAATGTTTACCAATCTCATTGCAGGCACATTAGATGCTAATTGCCGGATTGTAGGTGTATTCCGCCATGAGATGGTTAAATATCATCCGTTTATAAGAAAGATTAAAGATATTCTTAATCCTTCTTTAGAGCATAATTATATCAGAAGCTATAATTTACCGGAAATAGAGGCAAGGGGGGTTAATACAGATAAGTTTAAAAAGGCTCTTTTAAAGCTGAATCCTGATATAATCCTTGTCGGCTCCTGGGTGAAAAAAATAAAAAAAGAAATCTTTGACCTGCCCAAAATTGCATCAATAAATGCGCATCCGTCTCTTCTTCCAAAATATCGGGGACCTAATCCTTATTTTTGGACAATAAGAAACGGTGAAGATGCAAGTGGTATAACTTTTCATCTGATTGATAAAGGAATTGATACAGGTGCGATACTGGCACAGGAAGAAGTCAAAATATATCCGTCAGATACCGGAAAAACTTTGAAAGACCGCACGGTATTAACTGCAAGAGGGGTAGTATGTGAATTATTAAATACTCTAAGAGAAGATATAATTATCCCGCTTGCTCAAAGGGAAGATAGAGCAAGCTATTATTCTCATCCACAAGGGCTGGAACTTGATTTTAATAATACTGCGGAAGAAAATCATGCTTTAATAAGAGCAATACATCCCTGGGGTGAAGCATACTTTTTTCATAAAAATACTTGCCTTGCCGTTTCTCCGGATTTTCTGGAAATAAATGAAAATAATACCGAATACAAAACAAATGGAACTGTAATAAATTGTAATTACAACAAAAGAATTTTAAGTATACTTTGCGGAAATAATAAGATATTAACAATGCATGTTAAACTTTATTCAAAATGGGACCGAATGTTTACTAGGAGCTATTTAAATAAAGAATTAAGACCGGGGGAAATTATTGAATAAATCTACGTTAATTGATTTACCGCTTTTTGTCATATTGACAAAAGCTCAAAATGATTTTTATTATATTCGATAATACCTTCTTTTTGGAGTTTTGATAACTCAAAACTCATTGCACTACGGTCGACATTCAAATAATCGGCTAAATCTTGACGATTAAAATGAATATCAAAGCTATTTGAGTGCTGTTTCTGAGCTTCATTTGACAAATACGTTAAAAGTTTATCACGAATTGATTTCTGCGATACATTTTCTATTTTTTGAATTAATTCAATGTTTTCCTTGGATAAAATCTGAAAAAGATTATTTATAAGAATTTTATGCCGTGTGCATGCATTTTGACACATTGAAGTACATTTCTCATAACTTAATACTAAAACAATAGTATCTTCTACTGTAACAGCATCAATATTAGATTCTATATCTTTGGAGCCTACAAAGGAAAGCGCAAGATTCTCGTTCGTTCCAAGACGTGAAATTATAATTCTTCTCCCCCAATATGAATCTTTTTCTATATTTACATTCCCTTTTAAAATAAGATAAATATTAGAAATCATGTCACCTTGTCTAATGATCATATCGCCTTTTTCATATTTACGAACTCGTGCATTAAAACATTCCAGAAGGCCTCTAAGTTCTTCGTCATTCATGCCGAAAAAAACAGGAGAATTCTTTATTTGGTTATAAAAATTTTCTAACTTTTCCATATAAAGTATTATAGAATAAAAATAATTTTTATAAAAAATTTAAAATATTACCTAATATAGCAATTCTATATTTTGAAACTTTATAATATTCTATGGTAGACTAGAAAAAGGAGTTAGCCTATGAACAAAAATGTTATTATTATCTTAGCAATTTTTATTGTACCTTTGGCGGTTTATTTTGGATTAACCAGGGATAAACTTACAACTTTGCCTTCTATTGCCTCACAAGGTGCAGAAATTGTTAAGTTTTCTTCTCCTATGTGCTATGAATGCCAAGAATTAGAAAAAATCTTTGATGAAGTTTTTCCTAAATATAGTAATAAAATTTCGTTAAAAAAAGTTGATGTTACACAAAAAAATAATGAAACCAGAGAATTAATCAAAAAATATGAGGTAAAACTTGTACCAACTACTGTTTTCAAAAATGAAGAAGGAACTGTTACAAGGCGTATTGAAGGCAGCATGCAGCCGCAAATATTAGAAAACTATTTGAAAGAGATAACTAATGGATAATCTGGTACAAATTTTTTCATCAAATGCAAATAGCATGACAGTTTGGCTGTTAATGTTTGCAGCCTCTTTTGCAGGAGGAGTAATCGCATCAATTTCGCCTTGCTCGCTTGCGATGCTGCCGCTCATAATAGGTTATGTAGGAGGTTATTCTAAAGAAACACCTTTAAGAACTTTTGTTCAATTAAGTTTCTTTATATTTGGAACAGCAATTGTATTTTCTATAATTGGTATTATATGCGCAATTACAGGTAGCGTATTTGCGTCAGCGCTTGGAGCTTATTTTACCTTAATTATGGCATCACTATTACTGGTTATGGGTCTGAAGATAGCGGATATACTTGATTTTGACATGCCGGTTATAATAAAAGCTATACCGACAAATACTACAAACTCTTTGTTTATTTATCCGACACTTTTGGGTATAACTTTTGCTCTTGCAGGAACGCCGTGCTCTACTCCGATTTTGGCTGGCATTATGGCGTTTGCGGCAATAGGAAAAAATCTTTGGGCAGCGATTGTCATGCTGTTTCTATTCGCACTAGGACAGGGTTTAATACTTATAGTTGCAGGCTTATTTACATCTGGAGTCAAAAACCTCAAACGGTTTTCCGGCTACAGCAATGCCTTAATGAAAATCAGCGGCTGGCTGCTAATCTTTGTGGCTCTTTACCTCTACTATAAAACTTTCGCTCCGGTTATTTAGAAGTTGAGTTTCAATGATTTCTGCCGCATATCGGATAAAATGTTCACAAGGCCGTTCTTTGTAGTATTGTTCAGTTCTTTTAGAGGGAATTGGGGAATCAGCTCCTGAAAATGGCAATTCCAACAGTTCGCGGCAAATTATTGTATTGTACTTTGACTTAAACATAGAAGCTAAATTCTGTATCAACTCATAATGCTTTGCTTTGAGTTCATCATTTGCGGGTTCACTATACCCTTTTAAAATTCCGGCTATCATAAACATTGCACTTACTGCACCGCAAACTTCTCTAAGTCTCCCCATGCCGCCGCCAAAAGATGATGCAAGCTTTAGTGCAAATTCGGGTTCTAAGTTGAGTTCTTTAGCAAAAGCTAATAAAACAGCCTGTGCACAATTATATCCGTGTTTAAAATTATCAACTGCTTTTTCAGAAAATTCAGCCATAAAATTATTTTAAAACAAAAAATGAACAATTTAAAATTTAATGTCGTTATGATTATGTAAGACTAAGATAGGAGAATTTATTATGACAGATGAAAACAAAATTACAGAAGAGAAACAAACAACTTGCTTATGCCAGAGCAAGGGTTTTAAGAAATTTTTAATCGTAACAGGCGGAACTTTTGTTGGCGTATTTTTGGCATTGAGTTTATTTGCAGCTCTCCATAAACCACCGATGCCTCCAATGCCAATGAATCCATATGCTTTTGGCCCCGGGCCTCAAATGGTAAGACCATGTCATTGCCACCATCATTTTGATAAAGGGCATAGAGGTAATTTCCATAAAAAGATGATGAAACATCATGGAGATAGACCTGTTCCACCAAGATCTGACCGCCCCGAAATTGACGATTAATCATAAAAGAGAACCTGCTTTTTAGCAGGTTCTCTTTTATGCTTGATATTTAAAAATGTTTATGAGAATATATTTTTATGGCAAGGTAGCTCCCGAGTGAACGGCAGTGAACGGATTAAAGAAAACGTGAGAGTAGCGCTCGAGGCAACTGAGCCGAAGACAATTAAATAACGAATAAAACTTATGGCAAGGTAGCTCAGTTGGTGAGAGCGCACGGCTCATACCCGTGAGGTCGAGAGTTCGAATCTCTCCC
>CALUQF010000008.1 GCA_944322835.1 Candidatus Gastranaerophilales bacterium
AGCCAAGGACTCCTGAAAAATGATTAAGTATCATTTTGAAAGGAGGGAGGCGAGTTCGAACGAAAGTGAGACGAGCCAAGGACTCCTGAAAAATGATTAAGTATCATTTTGAAAGGAGGGAGGCGAGTTCGAACGAAAGTGAGACGAGCCGTATATAAAATACCTGCCAAGCTGCGCCTGAGTGTTAAGAGTTAAATAGTTGTCGGGATGTAGCGCAGCTTGGTAGCGCACTTCGCTTGGGACGAAGGGGTCGCACGTTCGAATCGTGTCATCCCGACCATTTATAAAAAGAGGCCATGTTGGCTTCTTTTTTATTGCTTTACTTTAGGGCCATGTAATTTTTCGTAAAGTGACATTATGTAATCATCGTATTTTTTGCCTTTTACTAGACCTTTAAATACTTCTGCAACAAATTCTCTTCCGTCATCAGTTTTTGTAGAGTATTCCGAGACTTCTTTTTTTATTTTATCCATATTTGCTTTCTGCCATATGGCTTGTCTTTCTCTTTTAGCGGGTAAGTTTTGAAAATGAAGCCAATGCCCGATTTCGTGAAAAAGAGAATCAAACTTTTCTGAAGCCGGTTTATTTAAGTTTGCTTTTGATATAAATAAATAAATTTTATCAAAAATCTTAATACAGCTTGATTGGGTAATAAATTTAGGTCTAAAAGCCATTTCTTCAGGTAATCTTTCGACCTTACCTTCTAAAAATTTTAGTCCTTCATCTTGATATGCTTGTGTTCTCTGATTATTTTTATTGAAAAACCTAAGCATTTTATATTCAAGTTTATAACGAACTATAGAAACATTAATCATATTACGAATACCTTTGGCATGGAGTTTTTAAGATCCTTTTTTGCTTCTTTTGCACAACACTCCAAATTTTTTAGCAAAATGCCGGAAATATACGGAACAAGATTTTCTCTTTCGACAGCGCAACCATTATTCGTAATAAGTTTTTCTTCTTTTTCTGAATAAAACCCGGCAAGTAATTTATCAAAAAATTCAGAGGAAGCATTTCCTCTGCTTGCAGTATATCCATCTTCTGTTTTTCTAAAATAGACAGGTTCTCCTATATGAATAGAAGAAATTTTTTTATTATGTGCAAAACCCAGTGGAATCACTTTAACGCTCGGGATTGTATCTAATGTTTTTTTTATGATAGATGATACGCCGGGCTGAAATTTATAATTTGCCGGCAGAAAACTTAGTGCAGCAAGCGCACCTTCCGGAAACAAAAATATATTGATTCTATTTTGCGTAAAATCATTGATTAATTCTTGCAGCATCTTGGAATTTTCTTTCTTCCCTTCTGGTTTCATTGAATTACTAACAGGAACGGCCCCCATCCATTCAAGTGTTTCACCGCCGTCTTTAAGTCGTTTCAAAAATCCTTTTCCTGTCATAATTTTACTATGCAAACAATTCTTCCCCAATCCTTGATAGAGATATTCTCTATAAAGCAGCGCGTTAAAAAATATTGCTGCATCAATATCTTTGGATTGTGTTTTTGTATGGTTCATAATGAAAATTGCCGGTTCTTTGCTTGATACCAATTTTTGTATTGCTCCTTGTTCGACATTGATTTCGCAGGTTTGATTGCATATTTTTTTGGAGAATAAGTATATATATTTAATATAGTCTTCTGAATTAATATTAATATTCTTATACTTTTTCCCTATATCAGAAAAGAGGGCAGAAGCTTTAAAGCCCGGCCCTCTTTTATATTTTGTATTTGTTGTATTAGAAATTGCAAGTATTTTCATTTTGTTTATTACTAATCACAATCACAGTCACAATTTGATTTTTCGCGCTTATCTTCCGGTACATCACAAATTTCATCACAGATAGAATCGCAAGGATTCCATCCTTCGTCATTACCTTTAATAATATCTTCTTCAATTGCTTTGTTAGGTTTAGACAAACCTTTTACAAAAGTATCGGCAGCTAATCCTGCACCAGCAGCTGTCATTAAACCTGCAGCAGCTTTTGCGGCCATTTTTGATTTGTTTCCAAATGTTGTTACACCAATTGCATTGATTTTCATTAAATTTCCCCTTTCATTTTTACACCTAGGACGGTAATTTTACACTATTTTTTATGTTTGTTATTTTAGTTAATATCTCAGGCAGTTGTATCAGCATTTTTTTTATTTTTGAAAATATAACTAATAAACCAGCCAAAGAACTGATAGACCTCTTTATACATTTAGATGTACAAGCAGCAGTTTTATGAAAAAAAGGTTTATTTTTTTTCGGAGCTCCGATTGTACGATTATTGAATCGTATACGTGCGCCAAACGATGTATTGTTTATTAAACCTACATTCATAATCTAAACATGATTGTATCATATGTTTTGAATATAAGTTGAAAAGTATATACGATTTTCATAAAAATTTACATTTTTCTTTCCGTCATTTTTTTAAACAGCAGTGTACCTCCGGTAAGAACCGTAAATATAAGGGGTAATCTTAGAATCGGTTTAAGATTTTTAGAGAGCGCGCTGGAGACTGACAAAAACAGCAATGGTACAAGTGTATCATTAACAAGGTATTTTGTTGTGTGTGAAAATTTTTTTTCAAATTCTTTCTCTTTTGCTAATTCTATAGCTTCTGCCCCTATCAGGCTTGAAGATACAAATTTCATAGCAGGCATGTCGGTAAAGCTGGAGTAAATAACTTCACGTGTATTTTTATCGCTAAATTTATTTAGGTTATTGTCAACATATACAGTTAGCCGGTTTTTTTCCGGTTCATTTTGATTTTTTTTGGGTTGCTTAAATTTTGTTTTTGAAAGAATATAGTCGGCGCCAAGCGCTCCTAAAATACCGGAGGCTGTTGACATAAATCCCGAAAACAATTCTTTGACAATTGATTTAGTATACTTTAGTGATGAATTATATTTTGTATCATTAATTTTTTGAGAAATTCTGGTTATTGCTTTTTCATAAACACTGTTTTTTTTAATTTTTTTTGCTGCAAAATGGTTTAACATAAGTCCCGCAGCTGCTCCAGACAAAACAACAGTATCTTTTATTAAAAATCTTTTTTTATATTTTTCATCAGCATTACGGTAATCACTATATGTTTTATACCCTCCGCTTAGTAAAAATATTGAAGCAGATAGCGTTGAAGAGTTTAAAATTTTATCTAATTTGGGATTATACTTCATATTATTATCAAAACATAAAAAAGTTTTTTTTATTCTCCATATGTAATAAAATTATTATATGAAAAAATTTTTACTTTATATAGTTTTGGTTATAACTGCTATTTCAATGTTGCTGCCATTTCTTGTAATGGTTTTAATATCTTTGAGCGGTAATGAGCAAATTTTGATGAATTATAAAAGTATTAATTTAAATTTTTCTTCATATCATAATGTTTTTGCATCTATTCCTGTAATAAAATATTTTTGCAACAGTTTAATTGTTGCCATTTGTACAACTGCCGGCCAGGTAATTATTTCGGCACTTGCTGGATACGGATTTGCAAGATTCCGTTTTCGAGGCAGTGATATGCTGTTTTTTATCATAATTCTTACCATGATGGTGCCGCCGCAGGTAAATATTGTTCCGCTCTTTTGGCTTATGAGTAAACTTGGCTGGATAAATACATATCAAGCGCTTATTATACCGGGAATTTTCGGCGGTTTTGGCGTATTTATGATGAGGCAGTATTTTATGGGGTTTGAAAAAGAGCTGGAAGATGCTTCTAAAATAGACGGGTGCAGCCATTTCCAAACATTTTTCAAAATAGCTCTACCCTGTGCAATGCCGGCAATTGCAACTTTAGCTATATTTACGTTTGTAACAACCTGGAATAGTTTTATGTGGCCTTTGATTGCAACTAATTCGGAAAGTATGAGAACACTAGCTGTCGGATTAGCCATATTTAAGGGGTCATTCAGAGAATTAACATTGTGGGGAGAATTAATGGCCGGTGCCTGCATATGCTCAATTCCGGTAATTTTAGTTTTTATTAGCGGTAAAAAATATTTGATTAATAATCCAATGGAAGGTGCCGTTAAAGAATAACTAAAAGAATGCTTTTACTCCGAGGAATATAAGCACAAGCCCGGCAAATATTTCCAAATTTTTTACCGGCAAGTGTTTTAGTTTTCCACTGGTATGAAACCCGATAAATGAGTTAATAAAGGTAATAAGGGCAATCAAAAGTGACGGTTTTAAAATCTTATTTCCGTATAGTGAAAGTGATATACCGGCAGAAAACGCATCAATACTTGTTGCAATACCAACTAATAATAAGCATTTAAAATCTATACACAATTGTTTTTCTTTATCTTCTTTTAACGCTTCTTTAATGAATTTAATTCCCAGATAAGTAAATATCGCAAAAACAATAAATGCAGAATACGGTTCAATAAAACTTTTTACAAAATCGGTTATAAAATACCCTATTGCCGGCATGATACCTTGAAACAATCCGGTGCATACCGCTAACGCCAAGGAGTTTTTTAATCTGTTTTGATTAAATACAAGCCCGTACGAAAACGAAACCACACAGGCATCAATTGACAGAGCTATAGCTAGTAATATTATTGATAAATATGACAAATCTCCTCCAATTTTTACTATTAGTTATGTTCTTATAACTTTAGTTTATCAGATTTGTAAAATTTAACAAAGTAATAAGGATAAACTTAAAGATACTGTTTTTTAAGCGCTGCTTTTTATAGTATTATTTACAACAGTGACAGCCCTCTCAACAAGATATTTAATTAATATTTTTACTTCATATTATGGAGAGTAAAGTAATGTAGGGGGCAAAGTTTTGCACCATTATTAGTTTTGAAGTTTTATTCCCTTGTTTTTGTGAAATTATACACTACCCAAATATAGAATTGCCCCCTCACCCGAATTTCTAAGTTTCGCTATTGCTCAACTTGAAATTCTTCCCTCTCCCGTAGGGCGAGGGGTGACTCTACGCCTGGCGTTTAGACTTTCCTCTGCCTGCGGGAGAGGAGCAGCCGTGTTTGAGCATTAGGCGAAAACTACGGATGCGGAGAGGGGGCAACCCGCAGAAATAAAGACTAAGAAAATACTCCGCAGTATCTCTAACAAATTATTATGAAGTTTTACAAGAGGTTTAAATTAAAAATTTCATATCCTGCATGACCCTGACGGGACTGCCCCTCACCCAGCAGAACTAAATTTTCAGGCTTAGTTTTTATTCATTTACTTTGAATTTAACTTTCTGACCTTCTTCTAAATCGTCCGTTAAATTCGTAATCAGTTTTTCGTTACCGTTTAGTCCTTCAAGGATTTCGATTTTATCGCCAAAGTCTCTGCCTTGTTTAACTTTGATAAAATGTACCGTCGAGTCGGGACGAACTTCGGCCACATATTCATCCGGAGTTGTAAATGTAGTTATGCAGGAGGGATTTACGGTTAAGATTTTTTCCTGATTTTTAGTATTAATATCCATTTTTACATACTGTCCGCTATACAAACCTGAATTCCCATCATTCGGAATAATCAGTGCAACCTCCATTGTTCTTGAAACATTATCAAGCTTGCCTGAAATTTGGGAAATAGTACCTTTAATTTTATGCTTGGGATTTTCCGGAGTATAGACTGCCACTTCCTGCCCTTTATAAATATAGCCTGCATAGTTTTGCGGTACAAAAACCGTGGCTCTGAAATTATCTATTTGCTGGATTTCAAACAGACTTGTGCTTGTTGAGCTTCCGCCGGATACAACGTTTGCTCCGGCATCTATATTATATCTGCTAATTACTCCGTCAAAAGGCGCCGTTACTTCTTTATATCCCTCAAGCGCCAGAAACTTATTATAATCTTCTTTGGCTTTTTCAACATCTGCCTTTGCGCTCATATAATTCATCTCGGAGGTCTTAAAGTCGTTATATTTAGTATCAAGCTCCTGTTTTGATATTGCCCCGTCTACGGAAGATTTTTCATACCTGTCATAAGTCTGTTTTGCGTAATCATATTTATACTTTGCTTCCATCTCCCTTTTCTCTGCTGAAATAAGCGCCGATTTTGCACTTGCGGTTTCCGCATCCAAATCGGGAGAGTCAATTTCTGCAAGAAGCTGCCCTTTTTTAACCTTATCTCCAAGCTCAACATATCTGTCTTTTACAAGTCCGTCTATTCTGGAGAACAGTTCGGTATGCAAAAAAGGTTTCAATTCTCCCGAAAGCTCCAGCGTATCTTCGCCATCCACAAGTTTCGGGGTTTCTACAATTGCAACATATTGATTTGCCCTTGAATTCATAAGTGTAGTAATATACCGGATAATCTTAGGAGTTATGCCGACAACAAAAAACACGGCAACAATAATACATATTATAATTTGTTTACGCGTCATATTTTTAAAAAATCTAATCATATTATCTCCTTGCCTTCTGCCATATCCGACTTCTTTACCTAATCACTCAGCCACAAATTTTTTATCCTTATTCATAATAGCAAACAATAACGGAACAATAACAAGTGTTGCGAATGTTGCAAACAGTAACCCTCCGATAACTGTTCTTCCGATAGGTGCATTCTGTTCTCCGCCCTCTCCAATTCCAAACGCCATTGGAAGCATTCCTAAAATCATTGCCGCCGCTGTCATAATTACGGGCCTAATTCTTGTATAACCGGCTTGAATTGCAGCTTGAACAGAAGTGTATCCTTCTTTCATTTTATCAGTTGCAAAAGAAATTACAAGGATAGAATTTGAGCAGGACACGCCGACTGCCATAATAGAGCCCATCAGCGCCTGAACGCTAAAGGTCGTATCGGACACAAACAACATCCATAATATTCCGGAAAGCGCAAGCGGTACCGGAGTTATTATAATAAACGGATTTCTCCAGGATTGAAAATTTACTACTATTAACAGGTAAACAAGCACCAGAGCCAGCATCAAACCTGAAAGAAGCGAAGCAAATACATAATTCATTGATTTTGCCTGCCCTAAAATATTTATAAAAGTACCTCTCGGAGCGTCTTTCTGATATTTTTTAACGACTTTGTTAATGTCATTTGAAACACCCGCAAGGTCTCTGTCCTGAATATTCATAAGGATGTCATAAACCGGCAGGATATCGTAATGGTTAACAACTGTTGAGGTTTTGCCTGATGAGACAGAAGCTACGTTTGAAAGTCTTACAGGATTCATGTTTTTGAATGCAACTGGAATATCCGTTACATTTTTAACGGTATCAACATGATACTGCGGAACTTGAAGCGCAAGAGTGTAGTTAACGCCGTTTTCAGGGTCTACCCAATAATTAGGCGCAACTTGTCCGCTTGAGGTCAAAGCTGTCAAGACATTTCTTGAAATGGTCTCTTGAGACAGGTTCATCATACTTGCTCTTGTTTTATCAACATCAACTCTGATTTCCGGAGCATCGGTAATTTGATGGATATGAGCATCCGCAACACCGCGGACTTTCTTTACATCCTCTAACATTCTCTGTGCAAGTTTGTAATTTTCTTTTATACTTTTGCCCTGAATTTGAATATCAATCGGTGAAGCTAAACCGAAATTAAGAATTTTCCCGACCATATCCGCATTCTGAAAGAAGAATACGCTGTCGGGGAATTCTTTATTTAATTCTTTTCTGAGTTTTTTGACATAATGTTTGGTAGGTTTATGATTCTCTTTGAGCGCAATAAGGATTTCGCCGTCTCCGACACCGATTTGGGAGCTGTCCATAAAAGCTAAGTTCAGAGAGCTTGCAGGGAGTCCGATATTATCAAGTATTGTTTCTAATTCCGTTGCCGGAATAATCTTTCTTATAGTGTTTTCAATCCTTGTAAACTCTCTTGCAGTCTCTTCAATCCTTGTTCCGTGAGGTGCGTAAACGTGAAGTCTTATTTGGCCTGCGTCAACTTCGGGGAAGAAATTTCCGCCGATAAAAGGAATTAAGATTAAAGCGGATAAAACAGTTAAGCCATAGACAACCGCAACTTTTTGGGGTTTGGCAAGAATTGATTGTACAAGAAACTTTTTATAAGCTTTTCTGAATTCTTCAAAATGTACATTAACAAACCTGTTTACTCTATAAAGGATTGTTTTTGAATTCAGGCTTTCTCTATGTTTAAGGAGTTTATCCACAAGAACCGGAACAAGTGTATTGGATAAAAGATAAGAGCCGAGCATAGAAAATATAACCGACATTGCAAGCGGAATAAACAGATATTTTGTAGCACCTTCCATCAAAAATATCGGAGCAAATACCGTACATATTGATAAAGTTGAAACGAGTGTCGGTACTGCAACTTCACTCGCAGATTTCGTAATAACATCTTCTATCGGAGCATCAGGAGTTAAATTTCTGTTTCTCAAAATATTTTCAATAACAACTGTAGCATTATCTACAAGCATACCAATTGCAAGCCCGAGACCGCTTAAGGACATCATATTGATTGTTTGTCCGAATATTGAAGAGAAGATTACGGCAAATAAAACCGAAAGCGGAATTGATATTGCAATAATAAATGTAGAGCGGACACTTCCAAGAAAAATTAAAATCATTAAAGCCGTTAACAATGCCGCGAGCGTGCCTGAAAATATAACATCCCTGATAGCAGATTTTACAAATACTGACTGGTCAAACAATATCTGCATGTTAACTCCTTCAGGAATGATTTTTGAAATAACAGGCAAGAGTTTTTTAGTTCCGTCTACAACTTTTAGCGAAGACACCCGGCCTGATTTATATACAGTCATTAAAGAGCCGGGTTTTCCGTTTTCACGTACAATATTAGTCTGAATAGCATTTCCGTCATGAATATATCCGACATCTGAAAGATAAACAACCTGATTATTTTTAGGTGAAATTATCGGGAATTTATTCATCTCATCAACAGTTTTAGAAGCATTGTTTAGAGAAATTAAATAATCTTTATCTCCGATTTTAGTGTTACCGGAAGGTATAATAACATTTTGGCCCGCAACCGCTTTTGTTACATCCGCCGGAGTAAGCCCCCTTGCTTCCATCTTTTGCATATCTAAATCGACCATAATCTGCCGGACTTTGCCGCCCATCGGGAGCGGAACCTGTGCACCTTCAACTTTAGTAAGCTGTACTTTTATATTATTCTGTGCAATATCTGTAACTTTTTGGAGCGGAAGCTTAAGGGAAGAGACCACGACCTGCAATACCGGAATCGTTGTCGGAGTATATTTAAGAATATTAGGAGGCATAATACCTGCCGGCATTGTTCTCATGCAAACCTGTGAGGCTGAACTTACCTGTGTAATACCGGTATTAATATCAGCGCCCGGGTGAAGAAATACCCTGATTACGCCAACACCTAAGAGTGATTGTGATTCTATATGCTCTATATCGTTTACGTTTGAAGCATACGCACGCTCTGCAATGGTTACAATCCTCCTTTCAATGTCTTTAGCCGGCATGCCGGTATAAGTCCAGACGGCAGTCACAACAGGAGTATTAATTTCGGGGAAAATATCTATAGGAGTTTTCGCAATTGTTACAAGACCCATTATTAAAATAAACAGCGCCATAACAATTACTGTATAATGATATTTTAAAACCATTTTTATAAAGTGTTTCATCTTATAGCACTCCCCAATGATTTATAAATATCAACCGTATCAACTAACGCACTTATCTTCGCATTGTACATAGAATTCTCATTGATTAAAACTTTTCTTCTTGCCGCAAGTTCATCAATCTTATTTCCGGTTCCGTTTGCAAGTCTTATATTTGCAACATTATAATAATGATTTGATTTTTCTATTGTATTTTTAAACTCTTTATAAGAATCATAATCCGCCCTAAATCCGGAGAGCGCATTTTCCGTTTCACAAAAAGCGTTTAAAAGAACATTGTTATACTCGTGAAGTTTTTCTATTGCAAGCGCTTTGTTGTATTTTAAGAAAGATGTCTTATATCCGCCCGTATACAAATCAAATAATAACCCCGCTCCAAGCTGGTAAACAGTACTTTCCCAGTTAAAAATTCTTCCCGCTCGAATATTTTCAAAACCAACCATTTCGTTAAGATTAATTGAAGGCAAAAACATTTTTCTTGCATTTTTTACATCAAAAGACGCTTTTTTAATCCCGAATTCTGCCTGCAAAACATCAGGACGGTTAAATATCATATCAGAATTTATTTCGGTATTAATATCAAACGGGAATTTGAGTGTATTAATTTTCCCCCTTGCAATATCATCTCCACTTTCCGGCGAAAGTCCTCTCAAGATGGCAAATTGATGAAGAAGAACTTCTCTCTGCTTCAAAAGAGTATTTAATTCATTCCGGCTTGTAACCATTTCATACTCTGTCGTATAAAGATTATCGTAAGGAATAATTCCGCCCTCATACAATTGCCGTTTGAGGTTTATTGTTTCATCAAGATTTGAAAGTATTTCTTCATAATTATTTATTAGTGCATCCATAAGAATAATATTAAAATATGAAGAAGCAACTTCCGAAGAAACAGAAAGTTTTGAGATATCCAAATCCTCCCTGCTCATTTTAACACTGTATTTTGAAGCTTGAACTTTATCGGAGATTTTGCCGAAAATATCAAGCTCCCAATTCAAAAGCAACGGAAAATAAAGGTGGTTTCCGCTTCCGAAATTTCCCGTCCATCTGGAAATCGTTTTAAAGGGGTAAATACTGGGATTGATGCTTAACTGGGGCAATCTCTCCGCATTAATTGTACCCAAAATAGCTTCCGATTGCTGCACCCTTGCTTTTGCAATTTTAATATCGAAATTATTTTCGAGCGCTTCCTGAATATATGCATTCAAAAGTTCATCATCATAGCTTTCCCAGTACGGTTTCAGGACAAAATTCTTTTCCGGCTCTTTTTGTTTTTTCGATTCACTTTGTCCGCTAGTGTTTACCCCAACACCCGCAACCCACTTAGGTGCGGAATTTTGGGCGGAAAATACCGGCGCGTGCAGAAAAAGCACGCTCAAAATCATTATTGTAAGAAATCTTTTCATTGGTCCCTGTTAGCTTATCTTTTAGTTTAGCATAAATATAAACAGTCATTATACAATCTTAATAAATTCCAAAATATTGAATGTTGTATTATTTCAAGATTTAAACTCCCAATGATTTTGAGTATAATTTTTTATTATGTTTGATGATTTAAGTTTCTGGTGGGCACGCCATACAAAGTTAAACGCACTTATTTCCTATTTGATGCAACTTTGCCCACCCTACGGAACTTAGAATTTGTGCGGGTAATGAGGTTTTGACGGGGTTGACACCTCACCCTAACCCTCTCCTGTTAGGAGAGGGAACACACTCCCGTCTTTTAAATAATGATTTAGCAACACTTCAAGCCTGTAATTCCGCACCCTGTCATTGCGAGAGCGATTAGCTCGAAGCAATCCAGCCGATTATTAACTATATTATTTTTGAATTAAATTCTCTGGTATAATCTTTATTATGTTTGATGATTTAAGAAACAGATTTGATTTTTTTATACGTTCTAAGACAAAGTTTTCCAGAAAAAATTACAGGGGTGAGGCAGAAAACCCGGAAAGTGAGTATGTTTATGATATTTTGAGCAAATTTATGAAACCGAAAGAGCGGGATTCTTTGAGGGTTTTGGATATAGGCTCTAAAAACTGGGCTTATGTAAGAGGCGAGTATAGATTTTTTAGACAATTTTCGCCAAATTTAGAGCTTGACGGAGTAGAAATCGATGCTTACAGGCTTTATTCTAATTTTTATTCAAGATATGAAGCGGCTAAGTTTTATATTAAGGGTTTAGAGGGTGCAAATTATTATCCCGATGATTTGTTAAATATCGGAGGTAAATACGATTATATTGTCTGGCTTTTGCCGTTTGTAACCCCTTATCCTCTTAAGCGCTGGGGGCTTCCGGAGAGGTATTTTATGCCGGAGAAATTATTAAAGCACGCATATGGGCTTTTAGAAAGAGAAATGTTTATCGTGAATCAAGGTGAAGAAGAAGCTGAGATACAAAGGGCTTTGCTTGAGAAACTCAAAATCCCTTATGAATTTTTGGGTACAATCTCAAGCAAAGCCCTGGAGTTTAAAAATTTACGGTACGGATACATTATAAAAAAAGATAATTATTAGCCAATTACGCTGCTAGCAATTTTGTCACCCAGAAAATATCCGCCAATACCGCCTAAAAACCCACCGATTGCGGTACCGATTCCGGGACATATTGCAGTACCAATTGCTGCTCCGACTTTTGCTCCTGCCCAGCCTGCTGCGATTCCGGTTGCACATTTTGCGCCTTGTTTTACTGCTGCTTTACTACCGCCTTCTTTGTATGCGTACCCGATTTCTGCTGCGGATAATACTACCGTAAGCGGCACTGCGGCTTTACCTAAAACTTTTGAGGCTTTTCCTAATTTTATTTTTTGTCCTTTGTATTGAATTCTTTTGCCGTTTAGCAAATTTTCACTACGTTTATAAGTTCTAACAGCTTCATTTTTTGTTTTCTTTAATTTTTTAGCTGTTGTTTTAACAAACTTGTTTGCATTTTTAACAGCTGTTTTCTTAGCAGAACTTGCTTTCTTTTTAGCCGTTGCAGCTGCATTGGCAGTTTTTTCTGCGGCTTTATGATAAGCACCCGTAAGTGCAGGAGCAGCTTTTTTTATTGCATACTGCCCGCCAAGAGCTATTGCACCGCCTGCAATACCGCCTTCCAGCCAGCCTAGATTTTTTGAATTTTCTTTTTGGAAATCGGCAAGACTTTTTTGCATATCATTATACTGTGCCTGAAGTTTTTCATATTGTGACTGCAATTCGTCCGGATTAACATTTGCCGGATTAGATACAGCCGGTGATGGTTGCTCCGGCTTATCATTCAATACCAGCTTTTGGCCGATTAATATTTTATCAACATTTTTAATCCCGTTTTTGTTGGCGATTTCTAAAATACTCATGCCTGTTGCATTTGCAATTTTAGTTAAAGTGTCTCCTTTTTGTACAATGTAGTCCGTCATAATTAAATCTCCTTATCTTCTCGTGTTATATTTATATAAAGATAATTTGATTTAAGAAATTGCTCTTTTTATGAAATAAAATCTCATTCTTAAGCTAAATAATGTGTAATTACTGCATTATGACACTTTACAAAACTTAATATTTATTCATTTGCAAGGGCTTTTACTACTTTATAAATATTTTCGACTTTTTCCCGATTATCTTTTATTTCGCCTAAGTAGTGTTGTATATCCCTCAACAAATCCTCTGTCGGCCGAAGATGACTTGCTGTAAAAAAGTCCTCAAGGGTAATATTTGCGTAATTTAAAATATTTTCAATAGTTTGAGCGGAGACAAAACTTTCACCTATTTCAATACCCGCAAGAGTACGCGTTGCAATATTCAGTTTTTCCGCAAACTGTTCCTGTGTCAAACCCTCTTTTTGCCGCAAGCGTTTTATTTTTTGTCCCAATTCTTTTTTTACGTTCATATATTAATTGTAAATTTACTTTTCTAAAATCGAAATGATATTAAGACGCATATTATATCAATTTATTGCATAATTAATACAAAATAAAATCCTCTGATGCAATATGATTGCATAGGAGAAACTAGAGTTCCGTTTCAAAAACTTATGCAATTTATAGCCTATAAATCACCTCTCTTAAATTACTACTTTGTTTTCGTGTTATACTTTATTCATGCAAAAAATAACTCCCGGAAGAATATACAGACATTACAAAGGTAATTTATATAAAATTATCGCCCTTGCTAAACACTCTGAAACCGGAGAAGATATGATTGTTTATCAGAATACAGAAAAAGGCGATATCTGGGTTCGTCCTGCCTATATGTGGAATGAGAGTGTTAATGTCGACGGAAAAAATGTTTTGAGGTTTCAGGCCTTATGATTACTAGAGAAGTCAGAGAATGGATGCAGAAAGTTGAGCGCGGAGCATATTCGAATGAAGATGCTATGCAGGAATTCTTAAGGTTTTCCAAATATTTAACCAGAGAAGAAATCAAAATGATACGCGATCGTTTAAAATCTTTATTTTAAAAACACAGTCAGACTAAGCCAAAACCCGCTACTGTCCGGGATAAATTTATAAATAGACATCTTACCGTATATTTGTATTTTTAGAATATTGCTTAGTGTCTGGACATAAAAAAGCCCCCTCCCCCGAATTTCTAAGTTTTGCTACAGTTATTGTTGGGTTTCACCCAACCTACTTCTCTCCTAAAATTTATCTTGGACAGAGCAGTGACAGAGTTGCAGGGGTAAATATGTGGAGGAAGATATATAAATATGTTTATGATACAATCGTAAAAAAATAAGGGGAGAATATATGTCAATTATCATAATGATTTTGCTTTTAAGTTTATTAATTTTAGTGCATGAAGCAGGACATTTTCTTGCAGCGCGTGCTTTTGGTATAAAAGTCGATAAGTTTGGTTTCGGTTTACCAGTAGGGCCTACTTTATATAAAGGGAAAGCCGGAGATGTTGAAATATTAGTTCATGCGTTTTTGCTTGGCGGTTATGTATCATTTCCTGATGATGAAAAAGACTGTACTTTACCAAAGGATTCTCCCGAAAGGTTTATGAACAAGCCTATTTGGCAAAGGGCTGTTGTTGTTTCTGCAGGAGTTATTGCAAATGTAATTTGTGCCATTGCTCTTGTTATGCTTGTTGCAGTTGTTTCCCATAAGCTTCCGTCCGGAAATTTTAAGATTTATACCGCAAGTATTAGCGCACCAAAAGATGCAAGTATATGGAAATCCGGAATAAAAGAAGGAGATAGAATATTAAAGGTTAACGGATGTGAGATTAATAATGCTTATTCATTTATAACCTTGGTCAAAAACAGTGCCAAGTCTGGCGGAGTAATTGCACAGGCTACTATTGATAAAAACTTTGCAAGGCTTAAAGAACTCAATCCGGGGCTTTCAAAAGACGAATTAATTCCTGCAGGAATTGCAATCAGATTGCCAGAAGACTTGGAGAAAGATGTTATAACAATGGATAAATATGCGCTTAAGGGTGCAAAATATTTTAAACGCGATGATGTTATAAATTTTGATGAAAAGCTTAAACCTCTTGTGCAAGAACTTGATGGTAAAAAAATATATACTTCTGACGGAAAGTTTACAATGTATGAAGTGGCAGAAGCACTTTCCAACGGTGTTCATCCTATTAACATAATCGTAGAGCGCAAAGGCAAAATAATGGAACTGAAACCTATATATCCTGATGAAAAAGGAGTTATAGGAATCGGGCTTAGTGCGCAGCAGGTTATGATAGAGACAAAAACTATACCTTCTATTGTTAAGGGCAGTTGTGTTTATCTCTGGGACAATACTTATTTGATGATGTATTCTTTAGGCCAGCTTTTTACCGGAAATATTCCGCTTAAAGATATGCACGGAGTAGTTGCTATTACGAAGATAGGCGGAGATATGATTGAAAAAAACGGGAAATCTTCAGGAATTCTGCTTGCCGCTTTAATTTCCATGAACCTTGCAATTTTAAACATATTACCTATTCCGGCTTTAGACGGCGGACATTTGTTTTTCTTATTTGTTGAGAAGATTATGGGCAGACCGCTTGATGAAAAAGTAATTGAGATTATATCATCTGTATTTTTCTCTCTGTTAATCATACTTATGATATTAGTAGTATTTAATGATATCACTTTACTTGTTGGTAAGTAACGTTTCTGCCTATAGTCCAGTCGGCCTAACCGGCTCCATCTGTTTGTTATCTGCGGCTTTCGTCTGTCAGCAAATATTATCGAGTCTCACGTCTTACCTTCTGAGCAATTTCGAAGCAATTATAAACAAATTAACCATAATGAATCCCAGAAAAGCTCCTGCAATTACATCAACCGGGTAATGAACACCAATCCATAATCTTGATATTGCTACCAAAATAATCCATAATCCGAAAACAGTTATAAGAAAATATCTCCAAAAATCTGATTTTACATAAGTAAATACAAGATATATTAATATTCCGTAAAAGCACATTGTCGTTGATGTATGGCCCGATGGGAAACTAAATTCCGGATAATCAACGGGCCTCTCCCTGCATACAAAATTCTTGATAAAAATAGTTACAGCAAAAGTTGCCTGTGTAAAGAAAACTAAAAGGAAGGTTTTAACATAATGTCTGTGAGAAATGAGAACACTTCCTGCAGCAATTTGCGGCCATAACATTTGATAAGGTCTTCCAAATTCAGTTACAAATTGTGCAAAAGAAACCGGATAAGGAGACAGTGCTAATCTGATAGAGTGCAGAACATTTGCATCAAATTGCGTTAGCCCTGGCATATATAATACAAGCAAGGTCAAAACGGCAAAGACTACGATAGATACTATTACATAGTTTAGATTAAGAGCTATTCCGTATTCCTGATTTTTTGCCATACAAATTCCTATACAATAAAGTAATATCTAAATTCCGCCTTTGACTTTAAATAAGATGTCAAGACATTTATTTCCGGCGGCAACAACAAGTGGTGTAATTTCGCTTATACACACAGCAAAGAAAAATAATGCCGCACCTGCTGCAATAAGTTTTTGAATATCTGAAAACATGAAAATTTTATTTTTTCTGCTTTCAGCAATGCCTGCATATTCATCTGTAAAAGGTTTTATAGGCAATTTTTCTTCTATTTTTTCGATAACTTCAGCGTATTTAATTTTTATTAATGTATTATAAGCATCAACATTCATCCACCATAGAGCACTTACAGAAACTCCAAGAATAGCAAATACGAGAGTAGCAGTAATTTTATCCAAAAAAACCACATTACTGGTATAAATCATCGCAAAAATAAGCACAATAACTGCTGCCATATAAAATTTATTAGTTGCAAAATTTCTGTCAATAAAATTTTCCTTTTGTAAGCAATATGATTTGTATTCATTTAAGATTAATTCATCTCTATCCATTATTTTGCTCTCCTTCGTTATTTTGCTCTCCTTCATCTGCCTGTTCTGCAGTTACAGAATCTATTTCTCCTCTTTGAACTCTGATATCCCGCATTAAATCGTCAAATTCTTTTTCATCAAGAGTTTCTTTCTCAAGAAGATTTTTTGCAATGTATTCAAGCATATCTCTGTTTTCGCTCAATAATTTTTTAGCATTTTCATATTGTGCGTCAACAATTTTCTTAACTTCTTTATCAATATCAGCGGCAATTTCTTCCGAGAAATCTCTAGTATT
This sequence comes from Candidatus Gastranaerophilales bacterium, assembly GCA_944322835.1. Lineage (GTDB taxonomy): Bacteria > Cyanobacteriota > Vampirovibrionia > Gastranaerophilales > Gastranaerophilaceae > CAG-196. Next base: position 17,163 of record CALUQF010000008.1, read on the forward strand.
TCCGAAATTTCTGCCCATAAATACGTGTTCCTGATCTTTTCCGTAAGCAAGATTTCCCATCTTCTCGCTCATACCGTAAGTTGTAACCATGCTTCTGGCCAGAGCCGAAACTTTTTCCAGATCATTAGACGCTCCAGTTGTAACGTTATCTTTACCATAGATTAACTCTTCTGCGACACGACCGCCTAAAATCATGGTTATTCTATCTAACAGCTGGTTTTTGCGCATAGTAAGATGGTCCTTTTCAGGCAGTGTTAAAGTTATACCTAAAGCCATACCGCGCGGAATAATTGAAACTTTATGCAGAGGGTCGCAATTTTTAAGTAATTTTGCAAGCAGAGCATGACCGACTTCATGGTATGCAGTATTTTCTTTTTCTTCGTCCGAAATTATTCTGCTTTTCTTTTCAGGCCCTGCCATTACTTTATCAATAGCTTCTTCCAAATCCGGCATTTCAATTTCGGATTTATCATGCCTTGCAGCTAAAAGAGCCGCTTCATTGAGTAAATTCTGCAAATCTGCACCAGTAAATCCCGGGGTTCTTTTGGCAAGAGTTTTTAAATCAACTTCTTTAGAAAGTGGTTTATTCTTTGCATGAACATTCAAAATCTGTTCGCGTCCTAAAACATCAGGTTTATTAATAACAATCTGTCTGTCAAATCTACCCGGTCTAAGGAGTGCGTTATCTAAGATATCAGGCCTGTTAGTAGCAGCCAGAATGATTATATTAGTATTTTCATCAAACCCGTCCATCTCAACAAGGAGCTGATTAAGAGTCTGCTCTCTTTCATCGTGTCCGCCGCCTAAACCTGCACCTCTCTGGCGTCCAACTGCATCAATTTCATCAATAAATACGATACATGGCTGGTGTTTTTTCGCTTGTTCAAACAAATCTCTTACACGCGAAGCACCTACACCAACGAACATTTCAACAAAGTCAGAACCGCTTATTGAAAAGAACGGAACACCTGCTTCTCCTGCTACAGCTTTAGCCATCAATGTTTTACCTGTACCGGGCGAGCCTACAAGGAGTACGCCCTTTGGAATCTTTGCTCCGAGTTTAACATATTTATCCGAGTGTTTGAGAAAATCAACGATTTCCTCAAGTTCTTTTCTCTCTTCATCAATACCTGCAACATCTGCAAATGTTGTCTTAACTTTGCTGTCCATAAGCATTTTGGCTCTGCTTTTTCCAAAAGACATTGCCTGCGCTCCACCTGCCTGTATTGATTTTATAATGAGCATAATAAATCCGAGCACCAGAAGAATAGTAATTAATGAAGAGCCAATTCCAAAGGCAGAATTAGACTCACTTGCACGCTTTGCGTTAATTTCTACATTATTTTCTTCTAATGTAGTCAAAATGTCGGAATTTTCAGGCAAAACAACCTTATACTGCAACTTCGGCTGTTTAACTTCGCCATATAAAGGGCTCGTTGTAGTTTGCTTTTCTGCTTCGGGCTGATTGACAGGAAGTGCTATAAGAGTGTCCTTTCCCATATCAACACTTTTTATTTCTTTGTTTGCAACTTTTTGCAAAAAAGTTGTGTATGAAATTTCCTGAGTGCTGGATGTAGGCCCTGCAAACAGCATAGATACAAACGCCAAAACCATAATTCCCAGTATAACGTACATCCCGATTGATTGATTTTTATTCATATTTCTCCTTTTTTACTCTCGGATCTTCTTTGATAATGATTATAACATAAATTAATTATTAATAAATCTGTGATTTGATTAAAATTGAATAATTTTGCTATAATTAGTTGAACTATAAAATTACGGGTCTGGGCCGGGGAATAATTTATATCCAAAGCTTTTTGCCGGGTTTTAGTTTCACTACTGTCCAAGATAAATTTATAAACAAACTTCGCGGACTGTCACATATCTGCAATTGCGAAATATTACAAGAAGTAGGTTGGGTGAAACCCAACAATAACTTTAGCGAAACTTAGTTCTGTAGTTCTGTAGGGTGTAATAAATTGCACCCTACTGCTCTTGCGCCCTCAGAATGACGAATTGTTGGGTTTCACCCAACCTACGATTTTTCTTTTTCCGCTTTTTTGATTTTGTAAGTTTTGTTATCCAGCTCGACTTCAATGTAATCCAGAACGGGGTTTATATTCATCATCTCAAGAATGTTTTTTGGAATGATGATACCCCAGCTGTTGCCGATTTGTCTTAATTTCTTCATATTATTACCTTGTTATAACTCTATTATAATCAAATTATAACATTTGTTATTGACAATATGTTATTCCCATGTTATTACTTAGGGATAACAACAGGAGACTCTTATGGAATTACACCTCGAAGATTATTTAATAGAAACTAACCGAACTTTTTATGCGCTAAAATACCTCCTTGAAAGTCTTGAAACAGAGATTAACGAACATTGGCATATCTTGCTTGGAGATAACAGAGAGTTTTATAAAGAAACCGGTGACATTTTATTACTTGTTCATGCTTCACAACTACTCTTAGAACATGCAGAATCCGTCCGCAAAAAATACGATGAGATTGTTGCAGAATTTTATAAAGAAAATCTGTAGTTCGATAATGACAACTATAACAAATAGTGTATAATAGAACTATGGTTGAACTTATAAAAAAACTAATAGCCGGCGGTGAAAATCAAAATGTGGAATTTAAAGAAGCTGATTTTGAATTTCCCAAAAGCGCTTACGAAACAATATGTGCTTTTTTGAATACCAATGGCGGGTATTTAATACTGGGAGTGAATGATAAAGGTAAAATAACCGGAATTGCAGAAAACAAGATTTTAAAGATGAAAAATGACTTTATAAATGTCATGAACAGCGGTTCTAAAATCAATCCGGCTATTCATCTGGATATTAAAGAAGCTAAAATTAACGGAAAGACTATATTATATGTATATGTTTTTCAAAGTTCACAAGTGCATAGATGCAATGGTAAAACTTTTATACGAAAAGATGAGGCAGACCTTGATATTTCAAATATTAACAAAGCTATATCCCAGCTATTTTTAACAAAAGATTCATCTTATTCTGAAAACAAAATATTTCCGGCAGTAAGATACGAGCAGCTGAGAGAAGATTTGATTGAACGGGGAAGAAGGTTAGCTGTTATTCAAAATCCAAATCACCCGTGGCGCGAGATGGACAATATGACTATTTTAAGGCGCTCTTCTTTATATATGGAAAATCCTATGACCGGTGAAAAAGGTTTTACACTTGCAGCAATATTACTGTTTGGAACGGACGAACTTATTGCAGCTGCACTTCCGGCCTTTAGAATTGATGCCATAAAGAGGGTGAATGATATATCAAGATATGATGACAGATTGGATTTGAGAACGAATCTAATTGAATCATATGACAAACTCTTGGAATTCATTGCCAAAAATCTTCCTGACTCTTTTTATCTGGAAGGCACACAGAGAATAAGCCTCAGAGAAAATATCTTTAGAGAACTGGTGGCAAATATTATTGTACACAAAGAGTATGCCAATGCAGAGCCTACAAAATTGATTATTGAGCGGAACCGGATATATACTGAAAACAGTAACAAACCATATATCAATGGAATTATAAATTTGGATAATTTGGTTACTCACCCTAAAAATCCAAATATAACAAGGTATTTTAAAGAGATAGGCCGGGTAGAAGAGTTAGGTTCCGGAATAGAAAAAGTTATTCGCTACTGTAAATATTATACAAACAATGTTCCCATATTCAAAGATGAAACTCTTTTCACTTTTACCCTGGAGCACAGTCTGTTCCAAACAGATTTTGCTGAAGAAAATACTTCTGCGCCGACCGACCAAGTAACCGACCAAGTAACCGACCAAGTAACCGATCAAGTAACCGATCAAGTAACCGCTGAAGTACTGTTTGAAAGGGCACTTATAGATTTTTGTATTGAGCCAAAAACATTCAAAGAAATTCTTGCAAGAACAGGATACTCAAGCAGAAGTCATTTCCGAAATCATATCTTGAAACCTCTTATTGAGAAGGGAGTGCTTGAACTTACGCAACCCAATAGTCCTAATAGTCCTACGCAAAAATATAAAACTGTAATAAAAACAAAAAGAATAGGTAAAAATAAAAAACAATAAGCGGAAGTATAAATACTTCCGCTTATTAAAAATCATTTAATGACAATAAACTATATCATCAAACCGCCTGCAACTTCGATTGCCTGACCTGTTACATATTCAGTATCAAGTGCAAGGAATTTAACAACTTTAGCGATATCCTCAGGAGTTCCTAATCTCTTCATCGGAATAGCTTTTAAGTATTCATCAATATTAGCCAAATCATGTGTCATAGCTGTTTGAATAAATCCTGGGCATACAGCGTTAACTCTGATACCGCGTGAACCGAATTCTTTAGCTAATGTTTGAGTCAAACCGATTAAGCCTGCTTTAGAAGCTGAATAGTTTGCCTGACCTGCATTACCGTGGCGTCCGACGATACTTGACATATTGATAATTGAACCCTGACGAGCCTTCATCATGTATTTGATTACAGCGTGAGTTACGCAATAAGCGCTTGTTAAGTTAATCTTGATAACTCTTTCCCACTGTTCCATATCCATTCTGATGAATAAACCGTCTTTTGTGATACCTGCATTGTTTAACAAGATATCAATCTTGCCATGCTCTGCAATCATCTTGTCTACATTTTCTTGTACAGCCTTATCATCTGAAACATCAAAGCTGTAGAAATAAGCGTTTACACCGCAAGCCTTGATTTCATCTAAAGCCGGCTGTGCTTTTTCAGCATCACAAATATCATTGATAATAATATCGCACCCTGCTTTTGCAAGTTCAATAGCACAAGCTAAACCAATACCGCGTGAACCTCCGGTAATCAAAGCAATTTTTCTTTCTGTCATTAATCTTTCTCCTTATCTTAAATTTTTGTTGGACAATACCCAACCTACATCTATTCTGTCTCATTCCCTCTCCTAAGAGGAGAGGGTTAGGGTGAGGTGTTAATCATGCCTTAAACCCAATTTCACCCGGTTTTGTTCTATCCATAAGCAAATCTATTGCTTCATAAATTCTTCTTATATCCGTTTCATTATCTTTACAATGTTCCATAAAATATTTTTCCAAGTCAAGCAGTCTTTGTCCAAATTCTTTGCTATCAAGCGCCCATTGTCTTAATTTCACAAACGTCCGCATAATCTGGATATTAACCTCAACTGCTCTTTTGCTTCTTAATACACCCGAGAGCATTGCAACTCCCTGCTCGGTAAAAGCGTACGGAAGGTACTGCCTGCCGCCCCTTGTTTCTGTTTTGTTTTTTGAGGTCACAAATTGTGACCTCAAAAAGTCTTCTTCTTTTGAGGTGCCAATTTGGCACCTCAAAGTTTGCCATTCCTCGCTTGTAAGCTGAAAAACAAAATCTTCCGGAAAACGTTCCTTATTACGTTTTACAGCTTGGTTTAATTTTTTTGTTTCTACCTCATACAATTCAGCAAGCTCAAAGTCAAGCATAACCTTTTGCCCGCGTATTTCGTATATTAAGTTTTTAACTAATGCTAAATTATCCATCTTTGTTTTAAGTTTTTGTCGGACAGTGCCCGACCTACATTTCTGTAGTGTTCCCTCTCCTAAGAGGAGAGGGTTAGGGTGAGGTGCCAATTTGTGACCTCAAAGATTATTAATGTATAGAGCCCCGCTTGCAGCTTATACGCCTGCCATTTGTTCTTTTAAAGCAGAAACAGTGGCTTCAAGAGAAGCTTTATCGAATACGTTATAAACAGTTGCTTCCGGTGCAATTTTTTTGTTCAGCCCAGCAAGAACTTTTCCAGGCCCGATTTCAATAAATGTATCAACGCCTTCTTCAGCCATTTTCTGGATTGTTTGAGTCCAGTGTACTGATGATGAAATCTGCTTCGGCATTTTTGTTTTAAAATCTTCTGCTTTTGTTGTGATTTGGGCATCAACATTTGTAATAACAGGAATTGACGCGTCATTTAGATTAAAATCAGCAACAAAAGATGCGAATTCTTTTCCGGCGTTTTCCATAAATTTAGAGTGGAAAGCGCCTGAAACTGCAAGCGGAACAACTCTTCTTACGCCGTTTGCAAGAAGATAATCAGAAGCTGCTTTTACTGCATTATCGTCACCTGTTATAACCACCTGCGCAGGAGAGTTATAATTAGCTACATCAACGTAACCTACTTTAGAACCTTCTTCTAAGCCTGCCTTTAATTGTTCTTCTGTTGCGTTTAATACTGCAGCCATGCTTCCGCCTTTTGTTGCGCCCATCAAGTCAGCTCTTTTTTGGATTAATTTTAGAGTTGTTTCCAAATCCATAACACCTGCTGCGTACATAGCGCAATATTCACCCAGACTGTGTCCCGCAACATAATCAGCAGTTATATTCATTTCAGATTTTAATGCTTCCATAGCAGCAATTGACATTGTAACAATAGACGGCTGGGTATTAACAGTTTGTTTCAAATCCTCTTCCGGTCCTTCAAAACATATTGTCGTAATACTTTTGCCTAAAGTCTTGTCTGCGGTATCAAAAACATTTTTAGCCGCCTCAAAATTGTCATACAAATCTTTTCCCATGCCGACAGACTGTGAACCCTGTCCCGGGAACAAAAACGCAATCTTCTTAACCATATTATACTCCTTCTTTTTATTTTTTTATCGATATATAACCCGTATTACTGTATAAAAACTTTATCATGAATATAAACTAAAGTAAAATATCAGAATTTGAAGTTGAGAGGAAAATTAATGCACAAATCATTGCATCATGCCGACTCCTTAGGCTGTTATACTACTATCCGGACATAAGATTGCCACCTCACCCGAATTTCTAAGTTTCGCTGGAACTCAACTTGAAATTCCCCCCTCTCCTGTAAGGCGCACTGGTGTTCAAATAAAAATCAAAGCTTTCAACACTCCTCGCCCTGCGGGAGAGGATAGAATTTCAATACGAAACGTAAGTAGAGTATTAGAAATTCTTGGTGAGGGGGCTGCTTCGTCAGAGGAATATTGAAGATAAAGTTTTCATATTTATATCTTTTTGGTGGTTATTCGGGCATACTCAAAATTATATTATCTAAACAAACAGCTATTTTAAATTTTTTATTTGTCCCTACGGGCAGCCCCCTTACCGCATCCGTAGTTTTCGGCACAGCCTCAAACACGGCTGCTCCTCTCCCTGCGGGAGAGGAAATTGCATTTTTGTTTTTATTTGGACACTAGTGTGTAAGGCGAGAGAAAGATGCGCGGACAATCATAAAAAATTTAATTACACATTTTCTTCCGCTATCGGCATAAACACTTTCACGCAGAACCCGCATTCCTCATTAGAATACAATCTGATTTCGCCGCCCATTGCTTCAACTAACCCCTTAACAATAAACAAACCTAATCCAGTTCCGCGTGTTGTTCTTGTAGTACTATCATCTACACGGGTAAATTTATCAAATAAAGTTTTTAATTTTTCCCGCGGTATTATATCGTAGTCATTCTTTACACTTACCACCAGCCGCTCGCCGCTAATTTCATAATCCAGAATAATAGGAGAATCTTCTTTTGAATATTTAATAGCATTTTCAATAAGATTTACAAATACCTGCTCAAGCCTGTCAATATCTGCCCAAACCTCTATCTTACAATCCTTAATGTTATTTATAATTTCTTTTCCACTGTCATTTCTGACAAGCATAACAGAACTTTCTATAACCGCATTTATCGGAATATTTTGCATATTAAAATTAAGCCTTGCTCCCTCAATATCAGGAATAACAAGCAAATCCTCTACCATTCTTTTTAACCGCTCGGCTTGTCTTTTAATAGTTTTAAGCGATTTAATTCTTGTCTCCTCGTCAATCTCAATATCCTGCCTTAAAAGCCTTGAAGTATATCCCTGAATACTTGTAAGCGGAGTTCTAAACTCATGGCTTACCGTATCAATCATATTGGATCGAAATTCATTAACCTGTTTAAGCTCCTTGTTCTTCTTCTTAAGCTGGATATAAGATTTATGAATCTGGTTAACCATCTTATTAAACTCAGTTCCGAGAAAAACAATCTCAAAAGGCGTGAAAATATTAGTTAAAAGACGAATTCTCCGCTCATAATTTCCTTTTGATATCGCAATTATTGCTTTAAAAAGCTGACGGATATTAATATATAAGTAATATGTGTATAATCCCACTACAAAAAACACCGTAAGCATGGTTATGATAATCGAAAGTATAATTTTATCACGGTTATAATCAATTGTATGTTTGGTAACATCTTCTGTTGTATTAACTATTACGAGAACATCCGGCTCCGTTTTTTTGATATACACAAGCGGCTGGTTTTTTATATCTCCGTATATTACCGGCAGATTCTTTTCAAGCTTTTGCGGAAGCTGTTTTATACTGTTATTATAATCGTCTTGATTATAATTAATAGACGCAATTAAATCTTTCTGCGCAAGAACATAAATTTGTCTTTTATCGTCAGTAAGTGTTTTAAAGAGATTTTTCTGCAAATTTTTAATATCTAAAACCGCTACCAAAAATTTTCCACTTTTCAAAGGTCTGCTAAATACAGCATAATCATCCTGAACGCTGTATATTTCGTACTTCGGGAGTTCAGATTCTTTAACAACAGCAAGTTCTTTATAAAATGAAAGGTTTTGAATAATTGTATCAAGATATTTTTGCTCCTGCACCGGTGAATTATAATATTCAAGCGTTGCAGCAATCTGTGCAAGTTCATTATTAATCGAGTGGGTAAATACATCTATCTCTTCAGAAACAATGTTTGCAATCATTACCGCCGCAGACCGAAGCTGTGCACGATTAGACTGCTGGTTAATATTGTTAATAATAACCCCGCTTACAGTCATAGGAATTAAAACCGCAAAAAATATTACGATAATAATCTGCTCTGCAATCTTAAGTCTGCGTTTGCTGAAAAACTGAACCATCCTATTCTCCAAATGGTGTGAGTTTGTATCCGACATTAGTAACCGTATGCAAATACTTTGGATTTTTTGAATCCGGCTCGATTTTGTTTCTTAATGCTCCAACATGAACTCTAAGCATACGAACATCTTCATCGCTGCTATATCCCCATACCTCTTCCAAAAGTATCGCAAGCGTAACCGGTTTATTGAAATGCTGCATAAGACAATATAAAATCTCAAACTCTGTAGGAGTAAGCTTCATACGCTTATTCAAAATAACAGCCTCCAATGTATCCGGCAGAATTTCGATTTCCCCTGCCTCTAAAATCTCCGTAGAATTAATATTCTCAACCTGCGGCTGATTTCTTCTCAAAAGCACCCGAATCCGTAATAAAACTTCCTGAACATCAAAAGGTTTTACCAGATAATCATCCGCTCCACTGTCAAATCCGCTTGTCTTATCTCCAATAGTACCTTTTGCCGTAAGCATAAGAATAGGTACATTAATTTTTGCCTGACGGATATTTTTACAAACGTCAAACCCGTTCATTTTAGGCATCATAACATCAAGGATGATAAGGTCATATTTATTATTCAAAGCCTTATTCAATCCTTCCATACCGTCACAAGCAGTGTCAACAAAATACCCGCTCGACGAAATATCAAATTCTAATAAATCTCTTATTTCCGTATCATCATCTACAATAAGTATTCTTTTCTTCTCTGCCATATGCGATATCCCCCATTACTTGATAATTCCCGCCTGCTGCTGCTCAAAAATATTGATAAACCCGAGCCTGCCGGTATCAAACACACCTTTATCAGTAATTTTTAATTCCGGAATGACCGGCAATGATAAAAATCCCATCGTCATGAAAGGATCATCCAGCGTACATCCGATTGAATGTGCTGCTTGATTTAACTCCCTGCATTTTTCAATTACATAATCGAAATCTCTGTCTGACATCAAACCTGCAATCGGAAGCGAAAGTTCTGAGAGAATTTCACCATCTTTAACAACTACTTTTCCGCCCTGGCATTTAATTAACGCAACTGCTGCAGTGTACATGTCATAATCATTTGTTCCAATAACTATCATATTGTGTGAATCATGCGCAACAGTAGAAGCAATTGCTCCGCACTTTAAATTAAAACCTTTGACAAATCCTTTACCAATGTTACCCGTAGCACGGTGTCTTTCTATAACACATATCTTTAATGTATCATTTTCTGGATTACTTACAGCATTTCCACCCTGAATTTTAATCTCTGAAATTACGGATTTTGTAATAAGCTGATTTGGTATAACTTCAAGCGCCCTCACAGCGGCCGTTTCTGCTTTAATCACAAAATCATCCATCGTAATCCATCTTACATTTACGGAATTTCTTGTTTCAATTGAATTTTTATCCGGAATATTTGATATAATCTTCCCGTTTTCTACTGCAATTTTTCCGCTCTTTATTACAATATCCGGAACAAACCTCTTTAAATCAGGGAGAACAAGCATATCAGCTTTGTATCCGGGTGCAATAGCGCCCAAATTTTTGAGACCGAAATATTCCGCAGTATTTAAACTTGCAATCTGTATTGCTTTGATTGGCGAAACACCAGCCTCTACAACACGTCTCACCATCCCGTTAATATGCTCCCTTAAATCCTCAGGATGTCTGTCATCAGTTACAAATAAACATTTTCTGGTATTACACTCCTTTAATACGGGAATTAGAGCATCTAAATCCCTTGCCGCCGTTCCTTCACGAATCATAACATACATTCCCAGCCGCATCTTTTCTATTGCCTCTTCTGGCGTTGTACATTCATGATCTGAT
>CALUQF010000009.1 GCA_944322835.1 Candidatus Gastranaerophilales bacterium
CTGTAATCAACAGAAGCGGCCCAGAGTCTTAGAATATCAGCCCCGTAGTTTTTGATAATATCATCAGGTCTAATGTAGTTTCCTAAAGACTTAGACATTTTTCTACCGTCTTCACCGAATACAAAACCGTGGGTTAAAACTGATTTATATGGCGCCTTACCCTGTATGGCAACAGAAGTCAAAAGAGATGACTGGAACCAGCCTCTATGCTGGTCGGAGCCTTCAAGGTACATATCAACAGGAGTATGCCCGAGCTCTTCCGAACGCTTCTCAACTACAGCCCTCCAGGTTACGCCTGAATCAAACCATACGTCCATAATATCGGTTTCTTTTCTGAAATGTTTTTTGCCGCATTTTGGACAAATAAATCCTGCCGGTAAAAGTTCTTCTGCTGAATATTTAACCCAGGCATCAGAGCTTTCTTTTTCAAAGATTTTTGCAACATTTTCTATTGTCTCATCTGTAACAATAGCCTCTCCGCACTCTTCACAGTAGAATACAGGAATAGGTACACCCCACGCCCTTTGACGTGAAATACACCAGTCAGAGCGTCCTTCTACCATGTTAGAGATTCTGTTTTCTCCGCTTGAAGGAATCCATTTTACGCCTTTTATTGCTTCTAAGGTTTCGTTACGGAATTTATCCACCTTTACAAACCATTGGGGAGTTGCCCTATATATTACAGGGTTTTTGCATCTCCAGCAATGCGGGTAAGAGTGGTTAATATCAGAGGCCGCAAGCAAAGCTCCGCAAGCTTCAAGTTTTTCTATAACAATCTTGTTGCCTTTATAATATGGAACACCCTCTAAATCCTTATCTCCAACAATTTCAGTCCATCTTCCTTTACTATCCAGCGGAGAAAATACTTCAATACCATATTTACCCCCGACTTCATAGTCCTCAAGACCGTGCCCGGGAGCTGTGTGTACAGCACCTGTACCGGCATCTAGTGTTACATGCTCACCTAAGATAATCGGTGATTTTCTATCATACAACGGGTGTTTTGTATTCAAAAGTTCTAAATCCGCACCCTTTACAGAACCTATAACATTAATATCTTTTTCTTCCCAGCCTACACCTTCAAGGAAGCTTGCAAGAAGCTCTTGGGCAATAAAGTAAACATCGTTATTATACGTGAAGAAAGTATATTCAAATCTCGGGTGTAAGCTTATTGCCATATTTGAAGGAATTGTCCAGGGAGTTGTTGTCCAGATTACCGCATAAACATTTTTGTTTGGTAAATTAATTAAATCGCCGATTTTATTTACCGCATCATCATCGAACTTAAATCTTACATAGATTGAAGTTGAAGTATGATCAGCATACTCTACTTCCGCCTCAGCAAGAGCCGTCTCACAAGATGCGCACCAGTAAACAGGTTTTAAACCCTTTTCAACATACCCTTTTTTATACATCTCACCAAATACGCGAACCTGTTCAGCTTCAAACTCAGGCGCGTAAGTAATATACGGGTGCTCCCAGTCGCCCCAGACACCGAGTCTCTTAAATTCAGATTCCTGACCCTTAAGGCTCGTATTTGCATACTCACGGCATTTTTCTCTTAATTCTGCCGGAGTAAGCGCTTCTCTTCCGCCTTTAATATTCTTTACAACAGCATTTTCAATCGGAAGCCCGTGGCCGTCATATCCTGGAACATAAGGAGCATAATATCCGGACATAGACTTATATTTAATAAGAATATCTTTTAAAATCTTATTCAACGCCGTACCAACGTGGATTTTACCGGAACTCAAATACGGAGGGCCATCGTGTAAAACAAAAGATTTCGTTTTATCACGCTGTTCCAAATTCTTCTCATATACATTTATCCCCTCCCAAAACTTTTGGGTTTCCGGTTCTTTCTTGGTAGCGTTTGCTCTCATCTCCAAAGTTGTCTGCGGTAAATTAAGCGTATCTTTATATTCCATATCTAATCCTCTGCATTATCTATCTTGTCTCAAAATATCATAAACATATTGTATTGAAAACAGGCCTTCCCCTCTCCCTTTAGAAGAAACTATAGGTGAGGATTAATCCGCCGCCTGCTCAGAAATCTTCAAACCAGCGCTTTTTCTATCAGCGCCCACGTTTCCACCTTCAATTACACCCGTGCAAAAATCCTTTTGGAAACTAACATTGTGCCTGATTTTTGTAAGTGTATTTGTTTTCAAATTCTTCATCTTAATAAATTCAGCCATTTTATTGTAATCAAAAGCATTTTCCCATCTTGCAATAACAACAGTTGCAACACAATTTCCGATAAGATTAACGGTTGTTCTTCCCATATCAAGAATTTGGTCAATTCCTAAAAGAACCGCAACCCCAATTATTGGGATATTAAAACTTGTCAACGTTCCGGCAAGAACAATCAATGACGCTCTTGGAACTCCGGCCACCCCTTTACTTGTAAGCATAAGAGCAAACATAATAACAAGCTGTTGTTCAAAAGAAAGATGAATTCCAACTAATTGTGTAGAAAATATAACAGCCATAGCAAGATAAAGAGTTGAACCGTCAAGATTAAACGTATATCCTGTAGGCATTACAAAACCGACAATTGATTTAGGAACTCCAAATTTTTCCATTATTGCCATAGCCTTAGGTAAAGCTGCCTCTGAGCTTGCAGTTGTAAATGTCAAAAGCGCAGGCTCTTGAATCGCTTTAATTAAAGAACGCACAGAAATTTTTACAATTCTGCAGACAATAACCAGCACAAGCGCAACAAATACAGCAAGCGCTGTATACAGCGAAAGTATAATTTTTCCATAATTAAATAAAATAGCAATCCCGTTTGAACCAACGGTATAAGCAATTGCTCCAAATATACCGACCGGAGCAAAGAACATAACATACTCCGTGAATTTAAACATAACCGAAGCTACTGAATTCAATATATCAATAACCGGCTGGGCTTTTTTCCCTACAGCACAGATTGCAAGCGAGAAAAATAAACAAAATACAACTATCTGTAACAAATTTCCTTCTGCCATAGATTGGAAAATACTTGTAGGAAACAGACTTAACAACAATTCTCCAAAAGAATTATGGTGAGTTGTTGAAGCCATTTGAACAATTCTTGTAAGCCCCGTATCATCAGACGCTATATTTGCAATTCCGATTCCCGGTTTAAAAAGATTAGCAAAACCTAAACCTATAAATAGTGCAAGCGTTGTAACAACTTCAAAGTAAGCAATTGTTTTAATACCTAAACGTCCAAGACTTTTTACATCACCATGCCCGGCTATACCAACAACAAGAGTCGCAAATAAAAGCGGAGCAATAATCATTTTAACCATTCTCAAAAAGATTTCAGCCAAAACATGCATTTTTACCGCAAAACCAGGGAAAAGCCATCCAACAAGAACGCCTAAAAATAGTGCTGCAAAAATCGCTATAGTTAATCGTGATTGTTTCAATACTTTTTCCTTTTTCATTAACGCCGGGAATAAATAAATTTTAATTGCTCTATATTTACTCCGCCCAGTATTTACCCCTAAATTATACAATAAAAATTTTTACGTACAAGCGCAGTCAAACATATTATGAATAAACAAACGGCGGACCGTTTTTGATTTCAAAGAGAATATTATCAGCGATTATTTTGAGCTCTTCTCTTGATTTCCCTTCTGATTTTTGTTTCAAAAACTCATCACAGAGAGGCTCTATTGCAGATTCTTTTTTTGCTTTAAAATTTCTTAACTCTGTAGAGACAAGCCGCTTCTGGAGATTTAATTCAATATCCGCATTATATTTTTTTACCTGAACCTCTTTTACGGCTTCTGCTGCGGATTTTCCTCCGTAAGCAAGCGCTGAGACTCCGGCTATTCCAAAAAACAGATTCTTAAACTGTGGATTTTTGGGGTTCATAAGCCAATCATAGAAAAATGACAGGTAATCGTTGACATGAGAAAAGTATGTAATCTTATTCCTGCCCGAGCCGCCCATCATCGGGTTAACTTTTTCCGTTGCCTGATTCATAACTTCTTTTAGGTGCGAAATAAACTCTTTTTTTTCGGTTTCTGAAAGATTCATTTTATTTACAGTCTTTTCAACCTCTTCGGGCCGTGCATAAACAGATTCCAGCATGTTTTCTATAAGAAGCTTGTAAGCATCTTTACCTTTAACAACTTCTCCCTTATGCCCCTCTAAATCATTAATAGGCTTTCCATTGTTAAAATCTTTTATCAGTTTATCTATTCCCTGTTTTGTGTTTTTTATTCCGCCTCTGATAAACTCATCACTCTTTCTTATATTGCGTGCCGAAAAATATCCGAGCCCCAGTATGCTCAATAATGTAGCACCACCTAAGAGGTAAATCAGATTATTTTTGTCTTTTTTGTCTTTGTTATCCCCCTTAAAAGCCAGTTCGTTTGAAAACATTTTTGCTTTTGATGAGAGCATACTCCTTATAATCTGGATTTTTCCTGAAAAAGCCTGTGTCTCGACTTCGATTAAGTTTTCCTGCAAGTTTTTTTGAATATCAGCTTCCCGCTTTTTAACCCAGACCTCTTTGAACCCGTCAATAAAAATTTTCCCCATAAAGGCCATAGAGCCTAATGTTATAACCCCGAGTGAAGCTAAAATAGTCTTTCGGTTAGGAGATTGTATCATACTAAAAATACTCTGGTGAATCTCGTCATTTATACAGTGGTTTCTTGTGATTCCTGGGAGAAGATACTCTTTTGTACTTTCAAGCCGGCCTTTTGAAAACTTTTTCATCATTGCCGTAAATCCGCCCAAAAGTCCCATCACTCCGACAGTTGCACAGCAGATGGGAATAAGCGGGTTAATTTTCTTATCTTCTTTTTCAAAAACTTTTGGGGGTAAATCTATTTTTGTATTGGAAATAACAAGGGTATCGCAGGTTTCGTCCAGTGAAAGCAGCGGATCTTTAATATAGGAATTCACAATAACACCTTCTTTAACGTAAGTGTCATTGCGCTTTTGAGTATTTGTCATATTCTTCTGGTGTCTTGAAGATTCAAGATCCTGATTTATTTTCACTGCCATCTTTTTTCTTTTCCCTAATCTTCTGGATAAACTTTTTCAGGTTAAAAATCTTTTTATCCTCATCAACTTTTGTATCGTCATCTCTGGCGTTATCTTTTTTGAAAATCTTGAACAAACCTTCAAATTTTGATTTCACGGCACTTACCAATTCTGAAACCTTTTTTTCAACAAAAGCCTTAGCTTCGCCAAATATCGCATTGAGTTTATCCTGAATATCCGCAAATTTTTGTTTGAGTTGTGATAATTTATCCGAGATATTAGATATCGTATTAAGGATAGTACTTGCTAATGTTTTAAAATTGTTTATTCCGGCGACGATGATATTTTTAATTATAAATGCAACGGGTTTGAAAATAAAGTTATTTGAAATCCTGTTAGCAAATTCCACCATCTTTTGCGTCATTTTATCAAGATTTTGCTGAAATTCCAGAACTGCTTGAGCGTGGAGCTTAAGATTTTTTTCATGTGTTTCCAGCCTCTCTGCTCTGGCTTTCATCATTGCACCAACCATAGCACACTGGTGATAACTCCATTCACCGGCTTTTTGCGTACGCTCTCCAACTCTTTTGCTTCCGCCTCCGCCCATGCCGGAGCATATAGGACAAGCGCCGGGCGACATTCCATGAGGACAAAGCCCGCTTTTTACACTATTTATATTTGGTGCTGTTCCAGCCAATAAAAAAACCTTCCTTTGCTGCATACGTGCCGCAACAGAAGAAAGCTTTAAGCAATCCCGTGACTCGCAGTCTTGCTTATAACCAGCCCCCACCCTAGCCCTCCCCCTATAAAGGGAGGGAATGAAAGCTTGAGTACTCCGGCTTTAACGGTTGCGGCACAGTCACGGATTTCCACCGTAGTTTCCTCGTATTTAGTTTTATTTATTATATAGCATAATAGCTTTTATAGTACAATATTATTATGCTAGTCAGAAGTTTTTATATTAAAGATATTACAAATATAGCAGGCCCCATAATTTTAGGTAATCTGGGGTTTATTTTGATTGGTGTAGGAGATGTTATTGTAGCCGGCAGACATTCTACGGATACGCTTGCGGCCGTAAGCCTTGCTACTGCAATAATTAACTGTATTATGATATTTGGAAACGGTATTTTAGGAAGTATTTCCGCAATACTTTCTAATTATAGAGGTGCCGGAAAAGAGGCGGAAAAATATTTTTACCCCTCATTGAAGTTTGCGGCTATTTTGTCGGTTTTAATTTCTATTTTGATTATTGCCTGCATACCGTTTATTGATAAGCTGGGGTTTGAGTCAAAACTTGTTCCTATGATTAAGGATTATTTTTGGATTACGGCATTTTCCACATTCGGCGCATATTTGCATACATCTACAAAAGAATTTTTGCAGGCTTTTGAAATTGTTGTTTTTCCTAATATATTGACGGTTATTTGTATTTTTGTGAACTTGTTTTTGAATATTATTTTCTGCTTCGGTTTCGGCCCGATTCCGGAGATGAGCGCAGGAGGTTTAGCTATTGCAAGCTTGATTACAAGATATTTAATGGGTGGAGTTTTATTTTTCTACTGTTTTAAGAAGGTAAATATAAAACATCACAAAGATAAAAATTATTACAAGGATTTAATAAGAGTCGGCACACCGGCTTCGCTTGCGGTTATGATAGAATTTATCGGGTTTAATGCAATAACCGTTATTATGGGGCGTGTAGGCGGGATTTACGCTGCTGCGCAAAATATTGTATGTACTTTAACCAGCGTATCTTTTATGGTTCCGCTTGCTATATCAAATGCAACAGCTGTAAAAGTAGGTTTTGCAAACGGTGCAAGGTATTATAAGTCCTTAAAAACATACGCATATACAGGGATTGCTCTTTGTGTAGCTTTTATGACCTGCTCTGCTGTAGTTGTAGGTCTTATTCCTGAATTTCTTGTAAGATTGTTTACAAACGATGCCGAATTAATAAAAGTCTGTATTCCTGTAGCTTATGTATTATGTTTCTTCCAGATTTTTGACGGGCTGCAGGTTTCGCTTGCCGGAATATTTAAAGGGATAAAACAGACAAGCATTGTTATGATATCAAATCTGATTGCATACTGGTTTGTATCAATACCTCTGGGGTGCGTTCTTGCACTGAATTACAAATTAAATCTCTTAGGTTTCTGGTACAGTTTGGGTGTATCTGCTATAATTTTATGTACAATAATGCTCACAGCACTTATTAAGAAATTCAAAACAGATTATAAGGAAACATCATGCCGCACTTCTTTATAGGAGGGGTAGGGGTAAATAGAGGGGTAAATGGAGATGATACCCCGAACACAATAGCTCCGCCTCTGATTACAATAAAAGATACTGAGAATTACCGCCATATTGCGCGCTCTTTGAGGGCAAGGACGGGAGAAAAACTTTTGCTTATTGATGATAACCAGATTCAGTATGAGACGGTTATTGTTGAGATTAATTCCAAAGAAATTGTATGCAGAATAGAAAAATCTTATCCATCTAAAAGGGATTTGGATTTTGATTTGTTCTTAGCTCAGAGCCCTTTGAGGAGCGATTCACAAAATACAATAATTGAAAAGGCAACGGAGCTTGGTGTCAGAGCTGTTTACCCCGTTTTTACTGACAATTGCGCTTTAAAAGTTAACAAACGGGAAAAGTGGCAGAAGGTTATGTATGAAGCCTCTAAGCAGTGCGAAAGAGCAAAAATTCCTGTATGCTTTGAGCCTCAAACTTTTGATGAGATTCTTAGAAATGATTTTGATAAGATTATAGTTTTTGCAGAACGCTCTACAGAAAAGAGTTTGAAACAATACTTAAGAGAAAATCCTATTAAAAAATCAGAAAAGGTTCTTGTTATAATCGGACCGGAAGGCGGATTTTCTCAAAGGGAATTTGATTATTTTAAAGAAAAAAAATTACCCCTGATAAGCCTCGGAGATTTGATTCTGAAAGCTGATACTGCCGTTATTACCGCTTTAGGAGATATTATATATGAATATCAGGGCTGATTTTATTCTTGAAGGAATTCATGACGGCTATCTTGTAGGCGGTTCTATCAGAGATTTTTTTATGGGAAAAGAAACCGCTGACAGAGATATTACGATTAAGGGGGCGGAAAAGTTTGCAAAAGAAATAGCTGAAAAGTTCGATGCGGCATTCGTTACGCTTGATGATGAAAACAAAATCTACAGGGTCGTATTGAGGGATAAAAAGAATTATCTGGATATTTCGGAGCTTCAAGGCGAAAGTATTGAAGAAGATCTTAAAAGGCGCGATTTTACAATAAATGCAATAGCGTATGATTTAAAAAATGATAAGCTTATAGATGTAACAGGCGGGATTGATGATTTAAAAAACGGAGTGCTGCACCTGATAAGAGAAGAAAATTTTAAAGATGATCCGCTTAGAATCCTAAGAGCTTTTCGGTTCTATGCGATTACCGGATTTAAGATGACAGAAGAACTTCAAGCTGCGATGAAAAAATATTTATCCTTTGCGATGAATCCCGCAAAAGAGAGAATTAATTATGAACTTATGAAACTTTTTGGGGGTAAATATGCGGATAAAGCTCTTCTTGCTTTAGATAAAGCGGGACTTTTAGAGAAAATATTTCCTTGTATCTCTGATATGAAGAAGGTTTCGCCGAATACACACCATCACCTTGATTTATTTCATCACGTAGTTGAAACAGTAAGACAGATTGAAATAATTTATGAAATATCAGTTGCAGAGATAAAAACACATCTGGATTCAACGGATTTTGGAGGGTTCCCCAGAATTAACCATTTGAAATTAGCAGGTTTTCTGCATGATATCGGGAAATTCTCGACCTGGACTCTTGAGGGAGGGAAATGTAAAAAGGAAGAGTGTTTATATAACAAACCCGAATGTACCGGCTGCAGTGCGCGCCACCGTTTTATTAAGCATGATGATGCCGGCTCAAAAATGGTAATTCCGCTTCTTAAAGATTTGAAATTCTCTAAAAAACAGATAGAGTACATCTCATCAATGATAAAAAATCATATCTACCCATCAGGTGTAATTGCCGCGCCGGATTTAAACGAAAAGGTTATGATGCGCTATATAAGAAAAATGGAAGATAATGTCATTGATAATATTGTACTTGCAAAAGCTGACAGGCTCTCCGCAAGAGGTGTTGATGTAACAAAAGAGATGATTGATGCGAACCTGAACGGGCTTGAAAAACTTCTAAACTTTTATCTAAATAAAAAAGACACGCTAAAACCTCTTCCAAAACTGCTTGACGGAAGAGAGATAATGGAGATTTTGAATATCAAACAATCCCCAAAGCTTGGTGAAATTATAAAAAATCTTCACGAAGCACAGCTAAACGGCGATATCACAACAAAAGAAGAGGCAATAGATTTTGTATCCGGTTTTATTGATTCTCAATAAAACTCAACTTGTTTTTCAAATTCTCTTCCATAACTTTTATTATTTGTGAGAGCGGAACATTCAAACTTTCTGCAACTTTCCATAAAGTTGAAAACTGCGGATCCTTTATGCCTTTTTCTAAATCAGACCAGATTGATTTAGACAAGTTAACCTCTCTGGATAGAAGGCTTATTGAACGATTTTGCCCCAATCTGTATTCTTTTATAACTTCTGCCAACGTTTGTTTTAATATATCTGTACCCTCTAGCATATAAATTATTATCGTACAAAATAAGAATGACTTGTTTTAAATTATGAACATAATAGGAGAATAATTTATCAAATATTTTTTACTAAAAATTCCGTGAAATCATCAACTCTATATTTGCCGAGCGAATAAAATTTTAACGCGGCTTCGCACCCGAGACAGGAAGTGAGAAGCGTTTTTGTGCCGGAATTTATAATATTATTATATTTATCCCTGAAAACTTTTGACATAATTTTGTATTCATTAAGTTTTGAAATCCCGTTTAGCCCGCAGCATTTATCGTAATCCTGCATTTCTATATATTCAAGATTTTCCGTATTATCCAGAATCCATTTTATATCTTCATAATTATCAATATTGCAGGGTTTGTGGAATGTAACTTTTTTGTTTTTTTTAAGTTTCAGCTTTAGATTATTTTCTCTTATGTACTCAAAAATATTTTTGACATTAATTTCATCAGAAAATCCTTTAATTGTTTTTTCACAGCTTGCGCAAACTGTTACAACATCTTTTATTCCGTATTTTTTCATAATCTGAAGATAACTGTCTTTATATTGACTAAAGTTATCCATATCTCCTCTTACATAAAAAGAAATTCCGCAGCATTTAAAATTCGGGGTTATAACTTCTATATTGCAGGAATTAAGGAGTTTTACGACAGCTCTGTTTCCTTTGATTCCGCCGGAGCAGCCTCCGAAATATATAACTTTCTTTTCAAATTTTTTACTTTTGATATTATGTGAAAAGAGTTTCAGAAAGTTTATTCCCATTCCGAACACAAAGTTTTTTTGAATAAACGATAAGAGTTTTTCAAAAAAACTCTGCTTAAAATATTCGGCTTTTGCGGAAGCTATAATATCAACAACATCAATATCGCTCGGGCAGAATTTTGAACAGGCGCCGCATTTTAAGCACAAATCTAAATAACGGTTTAATTTACGTGTCATTTTTAAATCACCCCGAATTAAACCTTTTAGCATAATAAACATTCCGCGCGATACCGTGCAGTCATTACCCGTTATTTTATATACAGGGCAGACAGACTGGCATAACCCGCATTTTGAACAGGAATGAATTTCTTCTTTATACTCCGCCAAGTGCTTCATAATTAATATTTTATCACGAAATGGGGCAGAAATAGAAAACTATACATTTCTGCCTGTTTATCCTATACTAATTGATAAATAGAATATGTGAGGATAAAAGATGTTAAAAGATTTTTTCTTGAATGAAGTTGAAGATGCGATTTTAAAGGCAATAAAAGAAAACAAATTAGGACAGGCAAGTGAATATCAAAGGGGAACATTAATAATTGAGAAACCTAAAAATCCTGACTTTGGTGATTTTGCGGTTAATGTCTCATCGCTTGCACGTTCTGCTAAAATTGCGCCGCCAATGATTGCTAATGCTGTTGTTGAGAATCTTTCTCCAAAAAATTACACAGTATCGGTTGTAGGCGGGTTTATTAATTTCAAGATAGAGAATACTTTTTTAGCTGATGCGGTTGCTGAAATTTTAGCAAAAGGAAAAGAATACGGACGCCCTGAAAAAATCGAAAAAGAAAAGATTTTATTGGAATATGTTTCAGCAAATCCAACAGGGCCTTTCCATATAGGACACGGACGCTGGGCTGCGATGGGAAGCGCTCTTGCTAATCTTCTAAAATTCTACGGGCATGATGTATATCAGGAATTTTATATAAACGATGCAGGAAGCCAGATACAGAAACTCGGTAATTCCCTAAAAATAAGAATTCAGCAGGAGCTTGGCGAAAAGGTTGATTTTCCGACAGATGAAATCGAAAGAAAGAATTATTATCCGGGAGAATATTTAATACCTGTTGCGAAGAAATTCCTCACAGAACATGAGCCTACAGATGATGTTCAGGTACTTTCGGATTATGCAAAAAAAGAAATGGAAGAGTGCCAGAAGAAACTTCTTGAAGAGTTCAGGGTTCATTTTGACAATTTCTATTCAGAGCTTGATTTGCACAAATCCGGAAAAGTTGAAGAAAGCTATAAGGCGCTTATGGCAAAAGGTATGCTGTATGAGCGTGACGGCGCTATGTGGTTTAAATCCTCCGAATTTGGTGACGATCAGGATAGAGTCATCAAAAAAGCAGACGGTTCAAATACATACCTGACAGCGGATATTGCATACCACGCAGATAAATTCAACCGCGGATTTGACAGACTTATTAATATTTGGGGCGCAGACCACCACGGATATGTAGCGCGCGTTAAGGCATCTCTTGAGGCTCTCGGGTATAACCCTGATAAGCTGGAAATATTGCTCGGTCAGCTTGTAAACCTAGTTGTCAACGGTGAAGAAGTCAGAATGGGCAAACGTAAAAATATGGTTACGCTAGATGACTTGATAGAAGAGGTTGGAATCGATGCAACACGTTACTGGATGGAGATGCGAAATATTGATATGACGCTTGATTTTGATATTGAGCTTGCAAAACGTTCAACGGACGAGAATCCGGTATTCTATGTCCAATATGCTTATGCCCGTGTCTGCTCTATTCTAAGAAATGCCGTAAATGAAAAGCTTAACCCTGAAACTGGCGAAAAATCACCGGCTCCAATATCAAAAGAAGAGTTAGACGATTTAGTTAAGAATTTTGATAAAAATATTATTTTAAAGACGGCAGATACTGCAAAGACATTGATTTTAAAACTGGAAGAGTTTAAATCCGTAATTGTTCTTTCCGCACAAAACAGAACTGTTTACACAATCTGCCGCTATGTTCAGGAGCTTGCTTCAGAATTTCATTCGTTCTATAACTCAAACAGAGTCATTTGCGAGGATAAAGAGTTAATGAAATCACGTCTTGCGCTTATGGTTGCAATTAAGACAACATTAAAGAATGCGCTTGATATTCTGGCTGTTTCAGCGCCTGAAAAGATGTAAAAGAGGGAAATATGATAGAAATTTCAAATCTTGAAAATGCATATCAAACATTAAAAAACTGTTATAATGATTATAATTCAAACCAAGATTCTCCCTTGTTAGAGTATATTGCGGATTCTTGCGTAAAAAGATTTGAATATACTCTGGAAACTGCCTGGAAGCTTGTAAAAAAGATTCTTATACAAAAATATGGTAAAACAGAGCCTGAACTTACTATGAATAATATTTTTCGGTTTATGCAGGGATACGGCTATGCTAAGGACTGGGAAAAATGGCGGAGTTATTATCAAAAACGCAATGATACTGCGCATGAATATAATATAGTAAAATCAAGGCAGCTCATAGAAATTATACCGGCTTTTTTAGAAGATACAGAATTTTTAATAAAAAAACTCAATGAGGATTTGAATGCCGATTAAAGGGGTAAGCAGTAAAGAAGAAAATATTATCAGAAAAATTCTTGAGCAGTACTCTGAAAAATACGAATTTTATTTTTATGGGTCACGTGTAAAGGGCAATTTTCGGCCGCTTTCGGATTTAGATATTTTAGTAAAATCAAATACTGAAATAAATAATGAAGATATTGAAAATTTAAAAGAGGCTTTTGACGAAAGTTTTTTGCCTTATGTTGTTAATCTTACATACAACATAGATGAAAAATTTTATAATTTAATAAAAGCTGATTTGGTGAAAGTATGAGTGATGAAAAAATAGATATAATTGTATCCAAACTCAAAGAAGCAAAACAGCCGATGAGTGATTTTGTGCATTTGATGGATAGCTTTAATGATCCTTATTTGGTTTTAATCTCGTGCATATTGAGTTTGAGAACCAATGACAAGACAACTTATCCCGCGACTTTGAGAATGTTAGAACTTGCTAAGACTCCAAAAGAAATGAAAGCAGTAGGAGTAAAAGAGCTTGCTAATGCGATTTATCCTGTAGGGTTTTATGAGAATAAAGCCAGGCAGATTATAGAGCTTTCACGGATTATTGATGAAGAGCTGGGTGGAAAAGTTCCTGACGAGATAGAGGATTTAATAAAATTTAACGGAGTCGGAAGAAAAACCGCGAATCTGGTTTTATCCAGAGGGTTTAATAAACCTGCAATTTGCGTAGATGTTCATGTACACAGGATTTTTAATCGTTTAGGTTATGTAAAAACCAAAAATCCTGAAGAAACAGAGTTTGCCCTGAGAGCGAAGCTCCCCGTAAAATATTGGATAGATATAAATACCCTTCTTGTAACCCACGGGCAGAATGTATGTAAACCAATAAAACCGAATTGTACAGCTTGCCCGATAGCCGACTATTGCGCAAAGGTTATATAGTATGTTAGAATAAATGCATAAGAGAGGGTCGTGATGGCAGAAGAAATCAACTGCCCGTTTTGCGGGAATATTATTGCAAGTGATGCTCTAAGATGCAAGGATTGCGGTGCTTTATTCAAAGAGCCGGAGCTTCCTGATATAAAATTTACGGAGCTGGGGCCGTTTTTAGCTATTGATGTTTTGACTCTGGGCTTTTTTTCTACAATTTGGTTCTTTATTAATGCAAAAGCTATTAACCGTCTTACAACGGGGAATAAAGACCGTTTTAAATTGCAGTGGCTTTTTTTATTGCTTGCTATAAACGGCGGTTTTTATTTATTCTTTT
This sequence comes from Candidatus Gastranaerophilales bacterium, assembly GCA_944322835.1. Taxonomy (GTDB): domain Bacteria; phylum Cyanobacteriota; class Vampirovibrionia; order Gastranaerophilales; family Gastranaerophilaceae; genus CAG-196. The sequence continues at coordinate 14,225 of CALUQF010000009.1, forward strand.
TCTACAAGAATCCTGCTTCATTGATGCTTTTTGCAATTTTACAATGCATTCTTTATATTGCGTTCACATATAGGGTGCTCAGGATAATACAGAAATATACAGAAAATACTTACGATGCAAAAATTGAGATTAATCCTTATTATATAGTATTATTCAACGTGTTTTACCTGATACATTTTCTGGATACGTACAAAAACCGTGTACAAAATCTTCATGTACACTTTGACTGGAAGTCTCCGCAGGGAATCGTGCTTATACTCCTGATACTAATAACTATATTTATACTCAGGTTTTATAACGAAATGTATCTTCTATTGCATTAAACAGCAAGTTCAAAAGTCGATTTTGCAACTCTTGCATTAGCTTCATAGGCGGATTTTGCAAGCTGAATATTTACGGCATCTTGAACCGTATATCCATTCTCAAGAGCAGAAACCATAACGTTATCCAAATCTCTTGCAGCCTGTACGACATTTTCCGAAACCGTTTGCAGCAGATCCCCGGGCATAACATTTGAATAATAATTACTCAAATCAACGCTGGATTCCTGTGGTGCAATAGAAGCTTCCTGAAGAACTCCGCCATCACTTTGCGCCCCGGTAGAAACTGGAGCCTGCGGGGTTAAGCCTTCCATTAAACCATAATATGCTGATGAATCTATTGCCGATATTGTGCTCATAGTTGAACCTCTACTATCAGTTTAACTCGTTTTTGAAATTCTGCAATATATTTATTTACATTTTTTAACTTAAATAATTCAGTAAAGCAGATTCATCAGGATTTAATCCTTCCAATATTTCTTTCGTCCTGAGCTCGGTTCGAACCTCTTCATTTGCTTGATTAAACATCTTCCTTGCATAATCGGATAATTTATCTATAGTATCTTGATATCCTTTAGAAATTTTTTTGCCGGTATAAGATAACGGTTTTTCAGAATGAACAAATTCGTGCAGATATAAATGTAAAGGATTTTTAGTTGCATAATTATTCATAAGCATTGTTTGCTGATAACAACTGTAAGCATCTTTTACTTCTTTTTCCGGTTTGCATTTTTTAACAAAATCTTTTATTGTTTTTATATCATCTGTGGGATTTATAAGTATCATCCTTTGCCCATTTTTACCAATAATATTCTGTCCTTTTAAAGAATGATTTAAATATGGAGTTACTATGACAGCATTTGGAACAGGAATATTATTTTTTACTGCAATCTTAGCTGTTTCTAAAATATTTTCTGCATCTTTTATGTTATCTAAATGTACGTATTGCATACCATATTGTTTTTTTAGCACTTTTTCTATGTTTTTTATTCTAAAATCATTGGTAGGTTTCAACAATATTTTTTGAAAATCTAAAATCATTTCAGCAGTCTTTTGGCTTGTATTTAAACTTTCTTTTAATACTTCAAAATTTCTAAATACACGCGTTTTTTGTTCTTGGATTTTGGGTGTTATCTGTTTTGCAATACTTTCTACCTTTGCGGCATCATAATTATATATATTATCAGCCATGTTTCTTATATGTTTATACATGATTTCAGGAGAAACAGTATCTTGCAAGGTTTTAATTAACTTTTTGTTATTAGGATAATATTTTAGTACAAAATCAACTAATTTCTGTTTTTTTGTATCAAAATTTTCAGATAATAATTCTACCCCTTTATTAGGATAGTTTTTATTTAAATCCTCCAAAGCATTTATTATTAAATCAAAGAATTTATCTTGTTTAACAGATTGATTAAGTTTTCCGGCATATGACTCCAATCCGTGCTTAACAGCATCGCGAACAGTATCTTTTTGATTAATCAGTTCTTTTTGTAAACCTTTTATTTGTCCGCTTTTTGAAGCTCCTTCCAATAACTCGGTAAATCCAAAAATATTATTTTTTAAAACATCTTTATTTGCCTTCAAGGTTTTTAATGCAATTGTTTGCCCTCTAGGTGTAAACTTATGTAAAACCCCTAATATTGCTCCAACTTTTCCCATTCAAATATTCTCCAAAATCTTACTTATTATATAAAGTAATATTTTTATGAAAAATTGTCTCTATGTAAACATTTGTTAAGTTATTGGTTCGGAGTGTATTATTATATTAACATTACCCAAGCATAATTTTATTTCATTTTCAATTTGATCACATATTGCATGCGAACAACTAATCTTCATATCCGGATTAAATAGAAGAGTTAGCTCAATTTCTTTATATTGGCCAGATTTTCGGCCTTTGAGGTTTTTGTAGCCTTTTATTACAGTATTGTTTTTCAAGATGTTTTCAATTTTTTCTATATCCTCTGCTGAAATCGAACCGTCCAGCAGATTGTTAAGCGTCTCTTTTGAGATTGAGAATCCTGTTCTTAGTATTATTAGAGCAACAATAATAGCAATTGCAGGGTCAAGTATTGTAAGCCCTGTAATCTTTATCAGCACAAGCCCTGCTAAAACTCCAAAAGAGGAGAAAATATCCGTCTGCAAATGTTCGGCATCTGCCCTTAGGGATACTGAATCAGATTTTTTTGCGACATAAAATAAATATCTGCTCACCGCAAAATTTGCAACTACAGCAAAAGCCATAACATATATCCCAAGCATGGATTCAGCTTCCATAGTATAACCGGATATAAGTTTTGAAAAGGACTCATAAATAATAAAAAGTCCTGCAAAAATAATCAGCCCGCCCTCAATAAATCCGGACATATCTTCGTATTTACCGTGGCCGAACGGGTGGTCTTTATCAGCAGGTTCGGCTGAGCGGGTTACGGCAAAAAATGTGAGTACAGATGCCAAAAAATCCGATAAAGAATGAATCGCTTCAGATATTATACTTATGCTTCCGGATACCATGCCGGCAATAATTTTTGTAACAATAATTACGCTGTTTGATGTTATAGAAAGCCCTGCCGCGAATTTCTTTTGAGTTTCAAGCTTCATTTTTCTAAGCAACTCCGTTGTTTAATAAATCGTGAATATGGATTACGCCAACAGGTCTTTTGTTTTCCACAACAAAAAGGTTTGTAATTTTTTTATCATGCATTAGTTTTAAAGCTTCCGCTGTCATTGCATTTGGTGAAATCGTCTTTGGATTTTTAGTCATCAAATCTATGGCTTTTTCTTCAAGAATCTTAGCAGAGAGGCATCTTCTCAAGTCGCCGTCTGTCAGAATACCCGTTAGTTCGCCCTGAAGATTAATAAATCCGACACAGCCGAGTCGTTTGGAGGTCATCTCAAGAAGAACCGCCTGCATATTTGAGTTCTCGTCTAAAATCGGTATCTCTTGTCCTGTATGCATTAAATCTGATACGCGTTTCAGGATTGAGCCGAGTTTTCCGCCCGGGTGACGGTCGTTGAAATCTTCTTTTGAGAATCCTTTTCTCTCGATCATACCAACTGTCAGGATATCTCCCAGAACCAGTGTTGCGGTAGTGGAGCTTGTAGGCGCAAGTCCTAGCGGGCAGGCCTCACCGTTATTAGGGAGTTCTAAAACTACATCTCCTGCTTTTCCCAGAGAGCTTTCAGGATTTTTGGTAATTGCAATAAGTTTTATGCCAAATCTTTTGCAGTAATTCAAAATATCGATAAGTTCCCTTGATTCTCCGCTGTTTGAGATTGCAATTACAACATCGTCTTCTGTTATCATACCCAAATCCCCGTGGCTGGCTTCTGCAGGGTGTACAAAAAACGAGGGTGTGCCGGTGGAGGCGAGGGAAGCTGCAATTTTTTTACCGATATGACCGGATTTTCCCATGCCTGTTATAATAATTCTGCCTTTTGAATTCTGCATAAAATCGAGTGCTTTAGTTAAAGATTCTTCCTTCAAAGAATCTTTGAGTCTGTTAATAGTATCAATTTCAGAATCAATTGTTTTTATTGCAGACAATTTATCCTTTTCCATTTGTGATTGTTGAACCAATGCAGTCATTTTTCACACTCCTTATATAGATACATTTTACTACAAAAATTATTCAGAGAAATTTTTCATATCTTGATTAAGTTTGTTTAAAATATTTTCAACAGAATCTTTGTTCAAAAGAGCGGATTGAACTGCTGTATTTACAAGAGTATTAATTTCTTTTTGGTTTCTTCTCTGCTTGAGCTGAGGTGTGATTCTTGCTATTTGTTTTGCACTAATCGAACGCGCTTTTGATTCCAGTGTCGAATAATCATTATAAAAACTGTCTTGCAACGCCTCATTGTTTGTTGCAATAACATTTGTCATCTTCGCTAATTCAAGCTGGTTTTGTGCATTTGTTAAATAAAGACAGAAATCAAGCGCTTCTTTTTTATGTTTTGCTCTCAAAGGTATTACAGAATTCATTACGGAAAAATCATTCTGCCCGACGGGGCCTTTTATTTGCTCTGTCACATCGGTTTGCGCATATATAGAAGGAGCATTTTCTTTAATCATAGTAAGGAAATTAGCCCCGCCCTGAAAGAATACGATTTTTCCTGCCATATACTGCTCCAGAGCTTCTCTTAGGGTAAAAGTTATGCTCTCTTTGGGGATTAAATCGTTTTGGTATAATTCTTTGTACATATTAAAGACAGGAGCTGCCTTGGTAAAATCGTCCGTAACCCCGTATTTATTTAGAATTTTAACCATTGTGTCATTTTCTGTTATAGTCGGAAGGTAAGCGTAAGCACCGGTATTTGTTTTTATTTTTTCAGAAATTGCTCCCAGCTCTTTATAAGTCTTAGGAAGTCTTATTATACCTGATTTTTCAAAAAGTTCTTTGTTATAAATCGTAATTGCGCTTGTAGCGTACCAGGGAACTGAGTAAAGTTTATCATTATATTTTAATGCGTTAATAATTTCCGGATTAAACTCACTTACGGCCTCTTCATTAATTTCTTCAAGAGTGCCTTTTTGTGCAAGCAAGGCTGAAAAATCAGGATTTAAGTTAATTAAATCCGGCGGATTATCAGTCATAACTGCTGCCAGTGTACGTTTTTCGCCTTCAGAAAACGGTACATCTATCCAGTTTATTTGAACGTTAGGATTCTCTTTTTCATACGCGCGGATAATTTTGTATATATAGTCCGCATAATCTCCCATCTGCAGAGTCCAGAATGTAACAACTCTTGTACTTGCTTCTTTTCTGATAGAACAAGCAGTTAGGCCTAATATTGAGATAATTATTATAAATAATGTTATTAATTTTTTCACAGACTAAACTTACCCCCTCCCAATAGCAGGTTTTTAGCTTTTAATGTCCGTATTCAGATTTAAATCAATGTATTTAAAAGTATTTGTAACTATTCCCGGCGGGAAATTGTAAATGTTGTTACAAGGTGTAATCTTTAATATGGAGTTTGCACCGTCAACTCCTGCAACAGTTGCAAGATAGCTATTTTTGTTTACGCTGAAAATAACATAACCGTTTGAGGTTTGCACCTCATCTATCATAAACCTGTTTGCAGAAAGAGATGCAAGAGTTAGGTAGAACAATTTTTCCTTATTTACGGCAAAAAGTTTTGTGCAGTCCTCAAACATAACGTTTTGCGGAACTGTAGCCGGCAGAGTCTGCTGGGCTGAAAATGTAATAGGGCAAATAAGTAATGCAGATAACAAAAATAATATTCTTTTCATAAATTCTCCTGTTTTTTTTATTTTAACATATAAATATACTTCCCAACTCATACATAAATAGTATTCACATATTTAAAATTTTTGTTAACACGGGGATTTTTCTGACTTACTCATAAGACAACTATACAAATAATTTCATGATAGAATCATTAGAGAAAGAGGGTGATATTATGCGCAGTGATAATATAAAAAAGGGGATAGCAAGGACTCCCCACAGAAGTCTTTTGATGGCTGCAGGTGTATCTAAAAAAAATATAAATAGTCCGTTTATCGGGATTGCAAGTTCTTTTTCTGATTTAGTTCCCGGCCATATCGGAATGCGGGACTTAGAACGCCAGATAGAAAAGGGAATTCACACAGCTGGCGGGCAGGCTTTTATTTTTGGTGTACCTGCTGTATGTGACGGGATTGCAATGGGACATTCAGGAATGCAGTATTCACTGCCTTCGCGAGACCTGATTGCAGACTGTGTTGAGACTGTTGCTAACGCGCATCAGCTTGACGGCCTAGTCCTTCTATCCAACTGCGATAAGATAACTCCCGGCATGCTTATTGCCGCTGCCAGGATTAATATCCCGACAATAATTGTTACAGCCGGCCCTATGCTTGATGGTGAGAGCAGATGTGAAAAACTTACTATGATAAAAGGCGCTTTTGAAGCGATTGGAAGATACAGAAACGGTGAAATTACCGAAGATAGATTAATTGAACTGGAAGAGGCATCTTGCCCTTCAGCGGGCGCCTGTCAGGGATTATATACAGCAAATACAATGGCCTGCCTGACAGAAGTTTTAGGAATGAGCCTCCCTTATTGTGCAACAGCTTCGGCTGTATCTTCTCAAAAACGCAGAATAGCATTTGAAAGCGGAATGAGAGTTGTTGATTTGGTAAGAGAAGATATAAAGCCGCTTGATATAATAACAAGAGACAGTTTGAGAAACGCTATTATTGCGGATTTGGCGATGGGCGGCTCTACAAATTCGTTCTTGCATATATTGGCGCTTGCAAATGCGGCGGGGCTTGGCGGTAGAACAACTTCGCCGGTTGACACCTCACCCCAACCCTCTCCTCAAGGAGAGGGGGTTACGCTCGCTGATTTTGAAGAGCTTTCACATAAGATTCACCAGTTTGTTAAACTCGAGCCTTCTTCAAATATTACTATGACTCAATTCCATCAGGCCGGAGGTATTCCCGCTGTTTTGGATGAGCTTGTTAAAAGTGTTCCGGAATATAGTGGAGAAGAATATAGAGGGGTTTATTGTGATAGAGGTGTTATACACCCTTATGAGGAGCCTTTTACTACTAAACCCGGCTTAGGAATTTTGTACGGAAATATTGCACCTGAAGGTTCTGTTATAAAGATTTCAGCTGTAGATGAAAGCTGTTATGAGTTTTTAGGTACCGCCAAAACTTTTGATTCGGAAGAAGAAGCTATGAAAGCTCTGGAAAATGATTTAATTAAAGAGGGAGATGTTATTGTAATCCGCTATGAAGGTCCAAAAGGCGGCCCCGGAATGCGCGAAATGCTTGCGCCGACCTCACTTCTTGTCGGAAAAGGTTTAGGAACAAAAGCCGCACTTATTACAGACGGACGTTTTTCCGGCGGAACAAGAGGAATATGCGTGGGTCATATCTGTCCAGAAGCAGCTAACGGCGGAGTTATCGCACTTATTAAGGATGGGGATAAAATTAAAATTGATATAAACAAAAGAACTTTAGATTTGCTTGTAAGTGAGGAAGAACTTGCAAAGAGAAGAAAAAATCTGAAACCGTTTATAAGTAAAGCAAAAGGATATTTGGGCAAATACTCCAGAACGGTTCAAGACGCAAGCCACGGGGCAATTGTTTAATGAAAAATAAGTTAAGAAATAAGTTAAAAAACGTATGTAAAAGTGAATGCAGTAATGAACTTGCTAATTTGCTTAAAAACACAGATGCGTACAAACAGGCAAAAAACATCATGCTCTTTTACCCCCTAAAAAATGAAGTTAACCTTCTTTCACTCCTAAAAGACAGTGACAAAAACTTTTTTCTTCCAAGAATAGAAGGAGAAGAGCTGCTCTGCTGTCCTTATAAAGAAGGAGATAAACTCGTCACATCAACTTTCAAAACAATGGAACCCATAACAAAACCCGTTGAAAAAAATCAAATAGACTTAGTTATAGTACCTGCTCTTTGCTGTGATAAAAATAATTACCGCCTCGGATACGGAAAGGGGTTTTATGACAGATTTCTAAAAGATTATATGGGTAAAACAGTTGTCTGCCTGCCGAAAGAATGCATTGTAGAGACTGTATGCCCGGAATCTCACGATGTTCAAATCGATTTAGTTATTACCTACTGAAAATTATAGGTAAATGAGTTTTGGATACCCGCATTAACAGCATTTCTAGCAGATTGATATTCAGCATTAACCATATCAAGTCTCTGCTGGTATTCCTGCATTTGCAGGTCAAGTTTTTTTTCTAAAACAATAAGCTTATCTCTCCTTGCTTCAAGCTGCTTAACTGCAGGATTTTCCGGGTCTAAATCATTACCCAGAGACATAATCTCATCAGAAGATGCAACCAATTCCATCTTTGCAGATGCAATCCATTGTATCTTAGATTCCAGCGATATTTTATACGCTGTCAAATACATCATTCTGAAACTTGAGGCAATTAATCCCATAACTTGTTCCTTCTATCTTGTTTCGTTTAAATTCTTGCCTTTCAGGAATGTGTGTTCATTACTTTCTGCTATTAAACTTTCCATCTTGTGAAGCTGGTGCTTGTGATAATTGACTCTATACTTTGCCATCTTCAGTTTTTGTCTGATGGTGAGCATGTCCTTCAGGCTCGATAATAAACTTACAGCCAGTGCCTTAAATGGATTCTTGCGTCTGAAAAACGACTGGGCAAAATTCAAAAAATTCACTAACCGTTTTATACTTTGTTGTAGTTCTTCACGCATAAGCTTTTTCTCCTATGCATTCTAAGCCTACATGTATTATAAAACATGTAATCGCGAATAATTGCCTTTTTATAGAGGTATTTGTTACAAATGTTAACATCTTAATTTAAATTTTTCCTTTTGCCGGTGATACTCGTAAACACAAATTTGTTTTTGTAATAGTTGTTTTTATCTACACTATTATTTAACGGCATTTTTTTCAAAAACTTTAATTCTTTTCCCGTATAATACCGCTGTTCGTTACAAAAATTTACAATTGATGCTATAGTCTTGATAAAAGCGTTATTAAATATGATATCCAGCATTATTCTCAAAAAAGTACGTTCTCTCATAAATCTTTCCTCCCCTTCTCCTTGTTTAGAGGGACAGGGCAAGGCATTAACTCAAGCCCCTAATTATTATAAATCTTGAATATCTTTACTTGCAGACTCAATATCATCTTTTAGCATTTTTCTAACAACATCAGATTGAGTATCGAGCATTTTACACACTGTTTCAATATTTGCAACTTTTTGTGAAAGAATGGTGTCAGCATTTGCAATAACATTGCTGGAAACTGTTTGATAAGCTGATAAGGCGGCAGAAGTTGTACCTTGCATTAAGTTACCCATAACAACGGCAGGAAGCCCGAATTCTCCTAAATAAGGTGCAGCTGCAGTCATAATACCTCCCCAGCCTGAAACAATACCTGCTAAAGGCATAAGTATATTAGCTGCTCCGATTCCGTATCCGTTAGCTGTTCCTACGCCATATGCTGCTGTGCTTGCAATATCCGCAATACTACCAATACCTGAAGCATAGCCAGTTGTTGCACCATCTGAAGAACCAAAACCTGTTAATAAGTCTCCTATTGAAGAAGCTCCGCCTGTAGTATAGCCGCTCTGTCTATATCCAAAGTTTGCCGCATAGCCGCTCGGGAAGCCGGAATAATTACCAAGGCTGTTTACTCCGAATGATGAATATGTTCCGGTAGTTCCTCCGGTTCCGCCTGTATATTGGCTCCAGTAAGAAGTCCCCGGGATATTCATAGCGGTTGTTCCGCCTAAAGTAGTCATAAAGGCTGATGGTGCAAATAAACTTGCAAGCTGATATAGGAATCCGCCGGCAGCTTCAAATCCGGTGCCGGAGCTGCCAGAACCAGCGACAGTTAAGTCTCTTAACCTGTCATAAGTTTCATACAGCATAACTTTGGCGTCCGATGACGCTGAGCCGAATCTGTTTGCTATTACTAAGTATCCATCGTTTTTGTATGACATAAATGTATCCTTTTTGGGTTTAGAATAATTTTTTCTGTGAGGTATAAATGGCTGCCCCCTCACCCTAACCCTCTCCCGCCGGGCGAGGGGATTAGTTATATTAACCGCCGAAGGTCTTGAAGGAATCTTCAACGTTATCTTGAACAACCTTAGAAACAGCATCTATTTCTGTTGAAAGTGCATTCTGCTCTGTATCAAGTTGTTTTAATCTCAATTCCAGCTGCTGGTCTTCCTGCTGGATTAAGGATGTTTTCGCGTTAATATCCTGAACCATTTTATCATATTGCGCACTTTCGTAATAATATTGGTTCATTGCGTCTTGATACGCAACATCATCTGTTATTGTTTCCATATTAAGCGTATAAGTAATTGTATCATCGCCAATTCTTACGGAAGTAAATCTTCCCTGCCCGTCAGTCTCAAGAAGGGCTTTTTCTGTTTTTTCTATTTTTGTGGAAACATATGTTGCATTATAGTATGCGAGCTTCTGCTGGTTATCAATATGGTTTATACCGGTTCCGCTGTTTGCTGTTTCGGCTAAATCATAATATGTTGTATAATAAGTTACTCCGTTTTGGGTAAAGCTGTAAATACCGCCGGAATAAGTATCTGCATTATAAGTTCCGTCTAAAGTATCAAAACATTTTGTCAGATTTGTTTCAATACCTTGAGCCTGCATATCTTTTATAACTTGCGCAATTTCTGCCATTTGATCATCTGTTAATTCACTTAATGCATTCAATTGACAGTTACCTATATAACTTGGAACACTCATTGCATCAAATGTAGCTTGAGCTAAATCCAATCGTGCTTTTGCAGTATCAGATAAGGCTTTTAGATTTGCTAGTTCATCATTCATACCATTAATAGATTTCCAAGCTGCAGTTTCTTCTTTTCCTGCTGGATCATCCATATAGTATAAAGGCAATAACGTTTTTGTACCGGTACCAACTCCAGTTAAAGAACCTAAATCAGATTCGAAGGCTATCGTTTGATTTGTTGTATCATAATAAACATCATTTATATCAAAGTCATCTTCTAAGGCTCCGTTTGCTTTTAATGCTTCAATCGCGGTATTCATAATTTGTTTATCAGCATCTGTTAATGAAGCATATGGTGTATATGTTCTTTGATTAGAAACAGGAGTATATTGGCTCTTATCTTCTGTTTCATCAAGATTATATGTATAATTACCTGCGCCATCATCTACTCTGATATAAAAATTTCCGTCTTTATAAAACCGCATTAAACCGGAACCGGCGGCTGATTCATAAATTAAATACCCATTGTCATCTACCTGTGTAGTAGATACGGTAAATGTGCCATCATCATTAAGCGTTGCATTATTTACATTTGCACTTGTTAAACTATCAGCATAAGATTGGAGTTTTGATGCCTCGCTTAGTTTTGTCTGATATGCAGCCAACTTTTCGTCATAATCTACTTGAGCATCAGCGATTTCTTGTTGTGCTTCCTGAATTGCAGCTATTTGTGCAGCATATGCTGTACTATCGGTTGGAATGGAACCTGAAAATTGTACTTTCGGATCATTCATTTTCTTTTGGGAACCAGTATAAACATCAGCGTTATAATGATAATTAATTACATAGTTATAATCTTCTTCCGGAGAAGCAAGCTGCTGCCAGCTGTCAATGGTGGATTCATTTATGCCGTCAGTAAATGAATATTGTGTTTTTGTGAAATCCTGCGTGCTTGGAGGTACCGGAACACTTAAACCTAACATCTGGTTAAACAAGTTCGCGCTCTGATTGGATAATACAGTTCGCGCTTGATTTATCTGTTGTCCTTCATATTCACAATTGGATTTTCTTGCAACCAGAGCTAAATATCTGGCTTGTGATGCTGCCATACCCATAGAGCGTCTCCTATTCTTGTATTTATATCTTCTTGTTAATTGGTTTAATGAACTTTTTTTAAAAGTCAATAACTATAACATTATTATATAGTATTTTTATTAATATTAATATAACTGTTCTTTCAAAAATCCATCATACATATTAACGTCTAAAACAAAAATACACCATATAGAGTAGTAAAATGTTATGATATAATTAGGAAATGAAATATTTACTTCTGGTTTTTTTAATGTTAATTATCCCGTCTTATTGTCTTGCAATAGAAGAGGTTTTGCTGGAAGTTGATGATAATAAAATGCCGGAAAACTCTATTAATAAAGTTTTTGATGAAGATGATGAGATTACTCTATATGAAAAAATTCAAAATATAAAGGCAAAAGAAGTAAAAGATACAAATAGTTCCGCTTATTTGCTTGACGGAATTTTGACTAAAAAGTTTGAGACAGGACCTATAGAGACAATGCATCTTTTCGGCTATTATAGAGGCTCTGTCGATATGGACTTATCTAATGGCGGAGATTCTGTCTATGATTTCAGCGCAATTCAGGCAGGTATAAACGGTAAATTCAGAGGCGGGCAAAACTATTATGAAGCAAGGTTTCGTTTTGATCCTGTGGAAGGGTATTCATTTTTACAGACATTACCCATTGATATTTATGTTGCAAACGCATCTATTCCACATCATACAATTATTTTGGGTAATACGAGAACTCCTACCGGATATGAGGGTTCCCGCTCGGATACAATTATTCCGTTTATTTTAAGATCACAAATCTCAAGAAATTTCGGAAATACAAGAAAAGTCGGTCTGAGAGTCAAGGGAAATTACGACTTAATTGAGTACGATTTAGGCGGATATAGTTCTGATACATATTTTAGAGAATTTTTCCCCGGCGCGGAATTTGCCGGCTGGGTTAATCTTAAGCCGCTCGGGAAAACGAGGGGTAAATACGGAAACCTCACCCTGGGAGGAGGAATTACAGCAGGGAATAATGTTACGGATTATTTTGTCGGAGGATTATATGCTGGTTATGAGTATAAAAACTTTATGGCAAATTTTGAATACGCAAAAGCAGATGGCTATAACGGCGCAAGAACAATATCAACAAATCAGGCAGAGGGATTTTATTCAACAATCGGGTATAAAATAACTCCCAGAATCCAATTGCTTGGGAGGTATGATCATTATGTTCCAGATAAAAATTTTGCAGATGACATAAGACGGGAGTATTCTGTCGGGATAAATTATTTCATTAAAGGACAGGCTTTAAAGATCATGTTTAATTATGTATTCTGCCAGAATGATATTTTAGAAGATTCCCATCGCCTAATGCTTGGGACACAACTCCTGCTCTAACTATGCAGTAACCGGTACAAATATCGCACTCGGAGTTTTATAAAGGTTTTGGGTTATACCATCTGATACGGCTCTTCCATCACCGGTCGTTATTTCAGTGTGTCCGTATTTTGGACTATATCCCTGAGCTCCTTTGTTATATACAATGACACACCCCGCCGGTAAATCCTCAACATTAACCTCAGATGGCGATATCTCTTTGAAATTTTTATTTTTTCTTAAAATATTAGACATTTCGTAAGCATTTCCCTGTTCATATGAGCCCAAACCGGATTTTTCTATAGCTTTTTTTACATAAGTTGCGCAGTATCCGCTGAAACCTTTCGAATTACTTAAAGCTGTTTTAGCAAGTTTTTCTCCAGCATCAGCATCATAATTTGAAACAGAAAAACCTTTCTTGTTTTTATTTGTCATAGTAAATGTGTCGCCGGACGGAAAAGCAGAACTGAAATTAGATGACGAATTGTTATTCCAAATTGATGTCGTATTAGTACTGTTCCAATTAAAATTCCAGCCGGTATTATTTGTATTATTACTCCAAATATCAGTCGGAAAAAAAAAAAAAAAATCAAAATTAAAAGAAGGCATAAAAGATGGTGAATTAAAGAAGGAAGGGAATATGG